>CAZWLT010000049.1:0-10612 GCA_964634915.1 uncultured Clostridium sp.
TTTGCCAGTTCCTTATCCTCTGCCGATATACGATATGACTCGCGCATTTTACGCAATGCCATATTCTGCGTTGCGGCATTAAGATTATTATTCTTTAAAAATTCAATCGTTTTGTCACGGCATTTTGCCGCCGCGGTGGCAAGCAGCCAGCCCTGCATCATCCGCACATAATAGAAATCCGAATTGACGGAATCCACATAAGAAAGCACACGGTCAATATATTCGTCTGTCAGATAAAACTCCATAAGACAGCCAAAACCATAACGTACTACCCACGGATTTTCATTATATATAAAATACTCTATATCATTCCAGAATTGCGGCAGATACTTTTTCAATCCCTTGAACGAAACAATATCGCATGTTTCCCAGCTTGTAATTTTATCCGCGTACTGCTTAATCATATCAAGCATCTGAGGATAATCACACTTTATAAGCGACATAACAAGTCCTTCAAGCATCACTTCCTCACGGTACTCCCCTTTTTTACATTCAAGAAATTCCTTATAATTACCCTTCGATATTTCCTTTGCCATCTTACGCATATTGGGAACTCTTATTCCCAAAGAAAATTCAGCGCCGGGGACAAGAGAGTCGCTGAACTTTTTATATTTTTCATCCGCAAGAGTTTTCATATATTCCACAAACGAATTATAATCCGACTGTGTCCAGCTGTCTCTTGTCAATTCCATATTTTATACCTCTGCTGTCTTTACAGATTCAAACTCATCAATAATTTCCTTTGACGGCTTTTCCGTGAGAAGCGACACAATGAAGATACAGGCAAGCGATACAATAAATCCGGGAATAATCTCATATACGGTAAATATACCCGGAATATTCTCGCCCCATATAAGCGCCGGAACATATGCCCAAAGCAGCGCAACGGCGCCGCCTGAAATAACACCTGCAAGAGCTCCCTTACCGTTGCATCTCTTCCAGAACAGGCTGCAAAGAATAATCGGACCGAATGCCGCGCCGAAGCCTGCCCATGCGTGAGCAACTATTTCAAATACCGATGAATTAGGGTCAATTGCAAGCAGACACGCAATAACAGCGATTACAACAATTGTTATACGGCTTACGTTAAGCAATCTCTTTTCTGACGCATTCTTATCGAAAATTGTATTGTATATATCCGATGAAAACGACGATGAAGACACAAGCAGCTGTGAGTCGGCAGTAGACATGATTGCCGCAAGAACCGCCGCCAGCAATACACCCGCAATAACTGTCGGGAACATATGCTGCACAAGTACCATAAATACCTTTTCACTGTCGGCAAGCATACCGTCTGCGCCGAGTATTCCGGCAGGAAGCTGTCCCGATGACATAAGCTGCTTTAAGAACGGATTTGCAAGAATACCGATAATTACCGCGGCAGCAAGGCTGATTACAACCCATACCATAGCAATTCTTCTTGCCGGCTTAATTTCCTTTGATGACTTGATAGCCATAAATCTTACAAGAATATGCGGCTGTCCGAAATATCCAAGTCCCCATGCGATGGCGCTGACTACAGCCATTGCGCCGAAACCTTTTGCCGGCGCAAGAGAAATCTCCCCAAGCTGCGACCAGCTGAACGCGTTAGAGCTAAGACCTTTATACATGAACAAACCGACAACAATCAATGCCGCGAACATAAGAAGTCCCTGGAAAAGGTCTGTCCAGCATACAGCTTTGAAACCGCCAAGGAATGTATATGCCGTTACAACAACTACACTCAGTATAAGAGCCGGAGTATAGCCAATACCGAAAATATAGTCAAACAGCTTTGCGCCCGCCGCAAACATTGACGAGGTGTATACTGTGAAGAATATCAGTATAAACAATGCTGAAAAAACCTTCAGCACAGGTGACTTCATGCGGAAACGATTCTGCAAAAAGTCCGGAATTGTGATTGAGTTTCCGGCAATCTGTGTATATTTTCTCAGCGGCTTCGCAACTATCAGCCAGTTCAGATATGTACCGATTGCAAGACCGATTGCAGTCCATGCAGCCTCAGTCGCTCCCGCGCCAAGCAGGTACGCCGTACCGGGAAGTCCCATAAGCAGCCATCCGCTCATATCAGACGCCTGCGCGCTCATGGATGTAACCCATACATTCATCCCTCTGCCGCCAAGTATGTAATCTGAATGAGTTGAATTTTTTCTGTAGAATATAAATCCTATCATTATCATTGCTATAAGGTACAGCAGTAATACCACACCTTGTATAATGCTTTGTGATGTCATATTTAATCCCCCTATCTTACAGTAAGCCGACCGCCTTAAAAGCCTGTTCAAGGTCTGCTATTATATCCTCCGCATTCTCTGTACCCACACTCATACGGAAGAAACCGTTGCTGAACTCATCCGGAAACAGATACTGACGCTCATCATCTTCGCCAAGGAATGCAATAAGACTTGCTCCATGTCCGAGTGAAACAGCCGATGTTATAATCTTCAGCTTACTTACAAATTCATTATGCTTATCGTGGTCAGCCTTGATACCGAATGAAAGCATACCGCCAAAGCCCTTCATCTGCTTCTTTGCGATATCATGACCCTTAAAGCTTTCAAGTCCCGGATACGCGACAAAGGTTACGCACGGCAGACTCTCAAGATACTTCGCAACAGCCATACCGTTCTTATTATGCTGCTCCATTCTCAGCGGCAATGTTGATGAACCGCGCATAATAAGCCATGCGTTGAACGGACTGATTGCGCCGCCAAGGTTTACCATCGCCTGTTCCTTAATCCGGCTGATAATTTCCCTGCGTGAAACCACAGCTCCGCCCATTGCGTCGCCGTGACCGTTGATATACTTTGTCAGACTCTCAATTACAATATCCGCGCCCAATTCAAGCGGCTTCTGATTGTATGGCGATGAGAATGTGTTATCAACCGACAAAAGCACATTATGCTCATGCGCAATATCCGCAATAGCCTTAATATCAGAAATTTTAAGCGTCGGATTACCGGGGCTTTCGATATGTATAAGCTTTGTGTTAGGCTTGATTGCTTTCTTTATTGCGTTAAGATCCGATGTGTCCAGAATTGTTGTTTCAACTTCAAATTTGTTGTTGAAAAGCTCATTGAGAAGTCTGTAAACAGCGATATATGTTACATCTGAGAAAATAACGTGGTCGCCGGACTTCAGGAGTGAAAAGAATGTTCCTGAAAGCGCGGCAACGCCGCTGCCCAATACAACAGCATCCTCACCGCCCTCAAGAAGGGCAAGTCTTTGCTGGAGATACATCTGATTTGCGCCGCCGTTACGCGTATAAAGCGGCTTTTCATCGTCCGCGCTTGACCAGTTCACAACCGACGGGTCATATGGCAAAACATAACTGTTTGACATTGTTATAGGACGTTCAATCGCGCCTGTTTCAGCGTCAGGCTTATTACCTGAGTGAATACACTGCGTGGCAAAGCCGTATTTTTCCATTTCATTATCCATTTTTCTTTCTCCTTTATTGCTTTAGTGCATTAAAAATATACATACGAAATTATATTACTTTCGTACGTTTTTGTCAATATTTATATGAATAAATCCGCATTATAACTCAACAAGTACCTCGTCAAGCGAACGTTTTGGCACATTTATTGTACCGTCCTCGCTTTCAAAATACTTCACATTGCCGTCCTTCATTTCAACCATACGGCTTTTCTGCATCGGATAGCCTACGGCAAGCAGATATACAACATCAAATTTTTCGTCAAGGGCAAGTGATTTTTTTATCCGGTCACGCTGCAGCGCGCCAAGCCAGCATGTGCCAAGTCCCATTTCAACCGCCTCAAGCATCATTGTTGTCACGGCGGCGCCCGCCTCAACCTCGAAATCTCCGTTTGATTTTATACTCTTGTCGCCAAGCACAGCGATATATGCTGCCGGACGCTCATTTTCCTTCGGCGCGCCATCGGCAAGCGCGCCCGCCCATTTTGTGTATGGGTACAATGTTTTGAGCATTTCATCATCGTCCGCAACCGCAAATTTGAGCGGCTGTACATTCGCGCCGTACGCGGCAACTCTTGCGCAGTCAATCAGCTTTATAATATCCTCTCTTTTAACCTTCTTCTGTTCAAATTTTCTTATTGTTCTTCTGTTCTGTATCGCGTCATATACGTTCATAACAATAACCACAACCTTTCTGTCCGCAAAACGGTAATTAAAAATATTTTCTATTAGTATACCACATAGTATACCACATTTTCCTCTATTTTTCAATTTTACTTTACATCATTGCAAAAATTTTATATAATAATATGTAGAACCGGAAAAGAGGAGGGACAGGATTTGAGCGCGCCGTTATATGAGCATTTAAAAAACTACGCGAAGAAAAACAGAATATCATTTGCAATGCCGGGGCATAAAAACGGCAGAGGTCTTAAAAAGGATTTATTGTCCCTTGATGTCACAGAGCTTGATGAAACGGAAAATCTGCATCATGGCGGTGAGTACGTCAAAAAAGCGCATAAGCTTTTATCCGCGCTTTACGGAAGTGATGAAAGCTATATATTAACAGGCGGCTCGACTGCCGCGATACAGGCTATGATATGCGGCGCGGTAAAAAGCGGCGGCACGCTTCTCGCAAGCAGTGACTGCCATATGAGCGTTATAAACACATGCACGCTGCTTGGTATAAATATCCGCTTTTTCCCGAAAGAAACAGACAGTATATTCAATATACCGAAAGGCACAAACACAATAGCAAAATATATTACAGACGACATTGACGCGGTTATCATAACATCGCCTAATTATTACGGTATATGCTCGGATATAGAGAAAATCGCAAAGGAATGTCATGCTAAAAACATCCCGTTACTGGTTGATGAGGCGCACGGCGCTCATTTTGCCGCCGATAAGCGTTTCCCCGCGGTATCGGTTAAATATGCCGACGCGGTATGCCATAGCGCGCACAAAACCTTAAACGCAATGAACGGCGCGGCATACTTACATCTTTGCGGCAATATCATAGATAAACACAGAGTGCGAAAAGCATTGTATATGTTCCTATCCGCAAGTCCGTCATACGTTATCGCGGCATCCGCCGACACGGCAAGGGAAGAACTCCAAGACGATAACGCGTGGAGCGGGACATATGATAAGTGCAGAGCTTTGCGTAACAGTATATCGCGCACGGGCATAAAAACGCTTGAAAATGATGATATGACAAGGCTTGTGTTTAATTTTTCAGATTTTGAGACTACCGGCTTTGACATAAGCAAAATCCTTTCGGAAAACGGTATTGACATTGAAATGTCCGACCTTTTCAATATAGTTTTAATCGTCACGCCGTCAAATACCGATGAGGATTTGCAAAAGCTGTATAACGCGCTGTCACACATCGCAAAAAACACGCCAAAAAGAAGGAATAAAATTAAAATCCTGCCGCCGCCGATATGCACGGACACGCTTTCACCGCACAAATCATTCTTTTCCCCGCAGGAGGAAATTGAACTGAAAAATTCCGCTATGCGGACAGCCTGCGCAACAGTTGTTCCCTACCCGCCGGGAATACCTGTTATATATACAGGCGAGGTAATCCGTCAGGAGCAGATTGACTATATAGAATACATATTAAAGGCGGGCGGAGAAATTACGGGATTAAATAACGGAAAAATCACAGTTTTGGAGTCGGAATAAATGAGTGAAATAATTACAGTTACAGGCACAGTTGAAGAAATTATATATACAAATCCGGATAACGGATATACTGTATGCGGCATAGACAGCGCGGAGGAAGGGCTTTTCACCGCGACAGGCTATATGCCGTTTATTTGCGAGGGTGAAAGCGTTGCGCTGTCCGGAAGCTGGACAACCCATCCGGACTACGGCGAACAATTCAAAACGGAATATTACGAAACAGTTATGCCGTCCGATGAAGAATCAATTCTGCGTTATCTCGCCTCAGGTATTGTGCCCGGTATACGCGAGGCAACAGCAAAAAAACTGATTAATCATTTCGGCGCTGATATACTTAACATTATGCTGTCGGAGCCGGAAAGACTTGCCGAGGTCAAAGGCATAAGCAAAGAAAAAGCGAAGAAAATCGGTGTTGAATTCGCCGAATTGCAGTCTATGCAGAATATTGTTATGTTTTTGCAGCAATACAATGTTTCCGCAAATATGGCAGTAAAAATACATAACGCGCTCGGCGGCAGGGCGGTTGATATGATAAAGGAAAATCCGTATATACTGTCTGATATGGTGGACGGTATCTCATTCAAGGCTGCCGACACAATCGCATTCAACATGGGTATGCCGCGCAACAGTATCGCGCGTATACGCGCGGGTATAAAAAACATTCTGCGCACTGCCGCTTATACAAACGGTCATGTATATCTGCCGAAATCGGTATTGATTGAACATGCGGCATATACTCTTAAAGTTGCGGAAAATGAAGTCGAGGCGGCAATATCAGAGCTTATCGCCTCAAAGAATATTTTTAAAGACAATGTGGATAATAAGGCTGTATATTATCTTTATGAATACTACGAGGCGGAATACTATATCGCCAGACGTCTTATTGCCATGTCACAGAACACACAGAAATTTACCATGACAGAAGCGCAGGCTGAAAAGGCTATTGACAAACTCGAAGAAAAAACAAATGTCTATCTTGCCGCCGAGCAGCGCAATGCGGTCGTCACAGCGCTTTCATCGGGGTGTATGGTACTTACAGGCGGTCCCGGCACAGGTAAAACGACTACCATAAACACAATTATAAAGCTGCTTGAAGATTTAAAACTGTCCATAGCGCTTGCCGCGCCGACAGGGCGCGCCGCAAAGAGAATGAGCGAGGTTACAGGTTATGAAGCAAAAACAATACACCGTCTTTTATGCACACAGCGTAATTCGGAGGGACACAGTATTTTTACCCACAACGAGGAAAACCCTCTTACCGCTGACGTAATCATTCTTGACGAAGTAAGTATGATTGACATCAGTCTTATGGCATCATTTTTGAAAGCTGTAAAGCACGGTGCGAGAGTAATCTTTTCAGGCGACGCCGATCAGCTGCCGTCTGTCGGACCGGGAAATATTATTCACGACATGATTGAAAGCAAGGCAATCCCTGTTATACAGCTAAACAAAATTTTCAGACAGGCTGAAGAAAGCCTTATAATCGTGAACGCGCATAAAATAAACCACGGCGAATTACCTGACCTTTCCGCAAAATCGAGTGATTTCTTCTTCCTTAAAAGAAAAAATCCGCAGGAAAGCGCGTACACCGTTATGGACTTATTTAAAAATCGTCTGCCAAAAAGCTACGGTGTAAATCCGATTTCCTCAATACAGGTACTCTCGCCTACAAAAAAGGGAGTTGCCGGAACTGTCGCGCTGAACAAGCTGCTGCAATCACACATAAATCCATATGATGAAACGCGTCCGCAGTATGTATACGGCAGCACCATATTCCGCGTCGGCGACAAGGTAATGCAGACAAAAAACAATTACGATATTATATACACGCGTGAAAACGGCGAGGACGGAATGGGTATTTTTAATGGCGATATGGGAATTATCGAGAATATTTCCGTACGTGACAAGTGCATGAGCATTGTATTTGATGAGGATAAAACGGTTGAATATCCGTTCACCAATCTTGACGAGCTTGACCTCGCATACGCGATAACGGTACACAAAAGTCAGGGCAGTGAATTTCCTATCGTGATTATGCCGGTTTGCTCATTCGCGCCGCTGCTCATGAGCCGCAATCTTTTCTATACAGCCGTAACGCGCGCAAGGGATATGGTTATCCTTGTCGGCAGTGAAAAGACTGTTCAAAATATGACGCTGAACAACCAGTATCATCAGCGGTTCACCGGACTTTATGAAAAACTTATTGCTGTCAAAAAATTTACAGAGTCAAAAAATCAGCAGAATACTTGAAAAAAAGATATAATTATTATATAATATACACATGAGGTGGTTAAATGCGCGGAGCGATTTTTGATGTTGACGGAACATTGCTTGATTCCATGACGGTATGGTGGGATGTGCTTATAGACTTCTACAAACAGCATGGCGTTGAGCTGCCGTATGAGGAGGCTTGCGAGTACAAGGAGCTTACCTTAAACGAGTCAATTCCGATGATTATAAAAAGACTTAATCTCAATATTACACTTGACGAGATTTCAGACAAATTTAAAGAAATGGCTCTGCTCCAATATGAAAATACTCTGCCCCTCAAAGAGGGCGCGGATAAATACCTCAAAAAACTCCATGAGGACGGCATTAAAATCGCCATTGCCACATCAGGCTATGAGGCGCTTTGTAAAAAGGCTTTCACACGTCTTGGAGTATGGCAGTATATTGACGCATGCGCATTCTCATCGGAGGTCGGTGTTAACAAATCAAATCCTGATGTATATCTTCTTGCGGCAAAACGTATCGGCATACCGCCGGAAGAATGTACAGTATTTGAGGATATCATAACAGGTATAAGCGGAGCAAAAAAAGGCGGTTTTAAAACCTGTGCCGTATATGACGAAACAAACGCTGACGATACAGACGCGCTTAAGCAGCTGTCCGACCATTATATTACGGGGTGGAAGGATTTGTTGTAGCGATACAAAAGATACGGGTATACTAAAAATATCCGTATTTTTTTGCGCCTTGTTTTTTGTGATAATAACGTCACTTTTTGACTATTACACCGCTTGTTTTGTACATTATTCTGTTTTTTCGGCAAAAACATTGTAAAATAAAAGATTAAGGTATATAATAACCGAGTCAGATAAGAAAGGAAGATTTTGTATGATAAACAGAGAAAATATAAGAAATATCGCCATAATCGCCCACGTTGACCACGGCAAGACCACGCTTGTTGACGCAATGCTTGCGCAAAGCGGTACATTCCGTGAAAACGAGCAGGTGGACGAAAGAGTTATGGACTCAAATGACCTTGAAAAAGAAAGAGGTATCACCATTCTCGCAAAAAATACCTCTCTTTATTACAATGGCGTCAAAATAAATATTATTGATACGCCGGGACATGCTGATTTCGGCGGCGAGGTTGAACGCGGACTTGAAATGGTTGACGGTGTGCTTTTGCTTGTTGACGCGTTCGAGGGATGTATGCCGCAGACGCGTTTTGTACTTTCAAAGGCGCTGGCGCTTGATTTAAAGCCTGTTATTGTTGTCAACAAGGTAGACAGACCGAACGCGAGACCTTATGAGGTTGTTGACGAAGTGCTTGACCTTTTCATAGACCTCGGAGCAACTGAGGAACAGCTTGACACACCTGTTATATATGCTTCGGGACGCGACGGCTGGGCAACTGCCGAATATAACCCCGAACAGCCGAACGAGGACCTTAAAGACCTGTTTGAGCTTATCGTTAAATACATTCCGTGTCCGAAATGCGAGGACAACGCGCCATTCCAGATGCTTGTCTCAAATATTGACTATGACGAATATACAGGCAGAATTGCCGTAGGAAAGATACAGCGCGGTAAGATAAGTCTTAATATGCCGCTTTCAATATGTAAGCATGACGGCAAGGTCGCGCACGCGAAGGCAACAAAGCTGTTCACCTTCGAAGGCCTTAAGAAAATTCCGGCGGACGAAGTCGGCGCGGGTGATGTTGTCGCAATTTCAGGTATTGCCGATATCAATATCGGTGAAACAGTGTGCGATACCAACACTCCCGAGCCGCTTCCGTTTGTAAAGATAGATGACCCTGTATTGTCAATGACATTCAGCGTAAACGACAGTCCTTTCGCCGGACAGGACGGTAAATTTGTTACATCGCGTCATTTGCGTGACAGACTTTTCCGCGAATTGGATTCTAATGTCAGTCTGAGAGTTGAAGAAACGGATTCAACAGAAAGCTTTATCGTTTCGGGACGAGGCGAGCTTCACCTTTCGGTGCTTATTGAAAATATGCGCCGCGAGGGATACGAGTTTCAGGTTTCAAACCCTGTCGTAATCTACAAGGAAATTGACGGTGTTAAGTGTGAGCCTGTTGAACGTCTTACAGTTGACGTGCCTGACGAATACACAGGTACGGTTATGGACGGTGTCATCAACCGAAAGGGTGAAATGACAAACATGGCGCCTACCGCGCAGGGATATACGCGTCTTGAATTCCTTATCCCGTCAAGAGGTCTTATCGGATACAGGAGCGAGCTTCTTACCGCAACTAAGGGTACAGGTATTATAAACAGTATTCTTGAAAAGTATGAGCCGTATAAGGGTGATTTTCTTGGCAGAACACGCGGTACTCTTATCGCGTGGGAAGACGGTACAACAATCACCTACGGTCTTTATAACGCGCAGGAACGCGGCACGCTGTTCATCGGTCCGGGTGTTAAGGTTTACGAGGGTATGATTGTCGGAGAAAACGCGAGACTTGAGGACGTTGTTGTGAACGTCTGCAAGAAAAAACACGCGACAAATACCCGCGCTTCAGGTTCAGATGACGCTTTAAAGCTTGTTCCGCCAAGAGAGATGAGTCTTGAACAGTGCCTTGACTTTATCGCGGACGATGAACTTCTTGAGGTTACTCCGAATAACCTTCGTATGAGAAAAAGAATTCTTAACACAAGCCTTCGCGCAAAGGCGGCTAACAAAAATAAATAAAACAAAAAGACGTGGTTTTTTTAAATCACGTCTTTTA
>CAZWLT010000050.1:0-10552 GCA_964634915.1 uncultured Clostridium sp.
ACATGAGTTGTATGCGGGAACAGGTCGAATGATGACGCGCGGGTAATTTTATAGCCGTTATCGGCAAGGAAGCGCGCGTCACGCGCAAGCGTGGCGGGATTGCAGGATACGTACACAATTCTTACCGGCTGTGCTTTTACTATTGCCGAAAGAGTTTTTTCATCACTGCCTTTTCGCGGCGGGTCAAGAATAACAACATCCGGTGTTTCGCCCCGCTCAATAAGACGAGGTACAATGTTTTCGGCGCTGTCCGCAAAAAACCATGTATTTGCAATACCGTTCGCAAGGGCATTTTTCTTTGCGTCATCAATTGCTTTTTCGATAATTTCCACACCTATAACACTTTTTGCCGTTTTCGCCGCGCATAATGAAATTGCGCCTATACCGCAGTATATATCCATAATGCTCATTGTCTTGTCAATGGCGGCATATTCAAGCGCGCGCGTGTACAGTTTTTCGGTCTGTACCGGATTTATCTGGAAAAAGCTCTGAGGAGAAATAGAAAATTTCACACCGCAAAGCGTGTCGGTTATGCGGTCGTTACCCCATAGTGTGACATTTCTGTCTGTTATCAAAGGCTCGTTTTTATTTGTGTTTATATTCAATATAATACTTGTAATTTTATCAGAAACAGATATCAGCTTTTCGACAAGATTTTCGCTATGCGGAAGGCTTTTCGCGTTTGCTGAAATAACCACCATTATTTCTTGTGTCGTATGTGATGTTCTTGTAAATATGCGGCGGATAATTCCGTTTGCTCCATCGTATGCGGTGATGCTGTTTTCATTAATATATGAAAGAACCGCGTCTATAATATCCTTGTTTGTTTTATCGCCGATGGCACAATCCGTAAGCGGAATTATGTCGTGTGATTTACGCGCATAAAATCCGCACACAGTTCCGCCGTTTTTGTTCCCGACAGGGAACACCATCTTGTTACGGTAACGGACAGGGTTATCCATACCGACAATTTCCTCGGCAGAAAAGTCAGAAAAGCCGCCGATTCTACGCATTGCGTTTTCGACAATTTCTTTTTTGATGTTCAGCTGTTCTTCATATTTTATATGACGAAGCTGACAGCCGCCGCAATTTTCGTAGTGCGGACAGTCCGCCTCTCGGCGTTTTTGTGACGGCGTGATTATCTGTTCAAGCCGTCCATGGGCAAAACGTTTCTTCACGTCAGTGATTTTAATCTTTGCCGTGTCGCCGCTGACGGTCTGCGGAATGAAAATCGCAAAATTATCTATATGCGCAATTCCGCTTCCGTCTGACGAAACAGTATCTATTTTAACTGTATATTCTTTGTTTTTTTCTACGGGAATCATATCCGTACCCCTTTGTTTATTGATAGAATTATTATATCACATAATCATTGAATTCTGCAATAAAATCAGGCTTGTTTACATAAATAATACACCTATATTACGCCTTGTTTACATTTCACAAAAATTTTGATTACAATTTGTGTATAATTAAATTTGGTAAAAAAATAATAGAATATTTTGTGCAGAATGTTACTAAAAATACTTGCAAAGCACCTATGTTTTGTGATAAAATAATAACATACAGTTTAAGAAATATTTTTGTGGAATGAAATGCGCGGAAACGGCATGAAAACACGAAAAAGGTCTTTACAATACTGCTATAATGGTGTATAATAAAGACAAAACCAAATAAAACAAAACAAAACAAAGAAAAGAGGGAAAGCAAATGTTCAAATCTGATTACGAAATCAAAAAAGAACTATGTGAAATCGGTAGAAGAATCTACAACGACGGTTTTGTTGCCGCAAATGACGGTAACTTTTCAGTCCAGATAGATAAAGATACCTATTATGTAACACCGACAGGCGTATCAAAGGGTTTTATGACTCCTGATATGATCTGTAAGGTAGACGGAAAGGGTAACCTTAAGGAATCAAACGGTCCTTGGAAGCCGTCCTCAGAGTTTAAGATGCACCTGAAAGTTTATGAGCAAAGACCTGACGTAAAGGCGGTTGTTCATGCTCATCCTCCGATTGCCACATCATTTGCAATCGCCGGTATTCCTCTGGATAAGCTTATCATGCCGGAAGCCGTTATTTTCCTTGGCGCGGTTCCAATCGCTCAGTACGGCACTCCGTCAACAATGGAAATTCCTGAGTCAATTGAACCGTATCTTCAGGACTACGATGCAATTCTTCTTGCAAATCACGGCGCGCTTTCATTCGGTTGTGACCTTAACACGGCATTCTTCAGAATGGAGTCCACAGAATTCTATGCTAAGCTATTGTTCTACGCGAGAATGCTTGGCGGCGAACAGGAAATCCCTTGCGGCGAGGTCAAGAAGCTTGTTGAGCTTAGAAAGCAGTTTGGTGTTCCCGGTAAGCACCCGATGGAAAAGCTTTGTCCGGGTTGCTACGCGGGTGATGACACATGTTCAATGTCACCGACAGAGGCTAACGAAAAGTATGGCGTTGAATCATCAGCGGCATATCATGGTTTCCAGCCGCTGCCTTCACAGGTTTGTCCGACTCCTGCCGGCGGCAAGGATATGGAAAGCCTTGTAGCGGAAGTTACAAAGAAGGTTCTCGAACAGATGAATAAGTAATAACCTTATTAAAAGGTTATAAGGGGGCGTATGATGAAGACAATAGAAGAACTTGTCGGCGAGGTTGCAAAAAATCTCGGCGCAGTCAAGTCAACGCCGAAAAAGCAGGCTCAGCCTGCGAAGCCTGTTTCTGTGAAAACAGAAAATAAGGCGGGGAATATAACGGTTAGTGAAAATGTAAATCTGAAAATATCGCTTTCCGAAGCAAAGAAAATAGCAAAAGCAGTTGAAATTGCCGCGGAAATTATCGGTGTCAGCGTTGTCATTGCAATACGCGATGAGGGCGCGAATCTTGTACTTCTTCATGCGATGGATGATAGTTACATAGCAAGTATACAGGCATCACAGGATAAGGCTTACACAGCCATCGCGCTGAAAATGCCCACACATATTGCCCTCGAAGAATCAAGAGGCGGCGCGCTTGACGGATTTACAAACGGAAACGGCATATTACTTCTCGGCGGCGGTTATCCGCTTGAGAAGGATAATAAAATATATGGCGGCATAGGAGTTTCGGGCGGCACAAAAGAACAGGATACGCTTCTTGCAAGAGTTGCCGCGGAATACTATAAGACCGCGTTTTAATAAAGGAGGCCCATGAAGCTAATGGTAGATGAAAAACAGGTAAGCGAAATCGTTAAGAATGTACTTGCCGGAATGGATCTTTCATCTCTTGACAATGCACCTAAGAGAAAGCAGCTTGGTGTGTTTGACACAATGGAGGAAGCCATTGCAGCTTGTAACAAGGCTTATACGACCTTTAGACATTATAATAAGGAACAGAGAGAAAACATCATAAACGAAATCAGAAAGCTTACTCACGCGGAGGCTGAAACGATGGCAAAACTTGCCGTTGAAGATACAAAGATGGGTAATGTTTATCACAAGATTTTAAAGCATCATCTTGTCGCTGACAAGACTCTTGGCACAGCAGACCTTGAAACGCGCGCGCTTGCGGGTGACAGAGGTCTTACGCTTGTTGAGATGGCTCCGTTCGGAATTATCGGCGCAATCACACCTTCAACAAATCCGAGCTGTACGGTAATCTGCAACAGTATATGTATGCTTGCGGCAGGTAACGGTGTTTTGTTCAATCCGCATCCGCATGCAAAGAGAATTTCAGCATATGCAGTTGACCTTGTAAACAGAGCTGTTCTTGCGGCAGGCGGTCCGGAAAATATCGTTGCGACTGTTGCAAATCCGACAATGGAAACATCTAATAAGATGGTTAATGACCCGTCGGTAAGAATGCTTGTTGCAACAGGCGGTCCCGGTGTTGTAAAAATGCTTCTTTCAAGCGGCAAAAAGGCAATCGGCGCGGGTGCGGGTAATCCTCCGGTTGTTGTTGATGATACAGCGGACATTCCAAAGGCCGCAAAGGATATTATTGATGGATGCACATTCGATAATAACCTTCCATGTATCGCGGAAAAGGAATGTTTTGTTATGAGAAACGTGGCTGACGAGCTTATTCACCATATGCTCAAGAACGGCGCGTATATGATAAATGAAGCGCAGGTTAAGCAGCTTGAAGATGTTGTCCTTGTCTGGTCAAAGCCAAAGAAGGAGGGCGATACGCCAAAGAGAGTTATCAATAAGGATTGGGTTGGCCGCGACGCCAAAAAGATTCTCGCTCAGATTGGTATTCAGGCTAAGGACGATGTGAGATGTATCATTTGTGAAACGGAGTTTTCACAGGCGTTTGTTCAGACAGAGCTTATGATGCCTATTCTTCCGATTGTAAGAGTAGACACATTTGACGAGGCTGTTGAAATGGCTGTCAAGGCTGAGCACGGTAATCGTCACAGCGCGCATCTTCACTCAAAGAATGTTGACCATATGACTCAGTACGCAAAGGCAATCTGCACAACGATTTTTGTTAAGAATGCTCCGTCATATGCCGGTATCGGATTTAATGCCGAAGGCTGGACAACATTCACAATCGCCGGTCCTACAGGCGAGGGCATAACTTCTCCGAGAAGCTTCACGCGTCAGAGAAGATGCGTGCTTTCAGACGCGCTTAACATTATATAATAATTTAACCAAATAAAAAGAAAAGGAGTTGATAATCTTGAACATAAACGAAAATGAAGTCGCAAAACTTGTCGCGCAGGTTTTGCAGGAAATGACAGGTTCTGCTCCGGCAGCTGCTCCAAAAAAGCAGTGCGGCTGTCAAAACGGCGAAATTCCGAAAACCGCCAAGGTCGCTATGATGACAGAGCTTAAACATTTCGAAATTCAGGAATATCCAATACCGGCAATCGGTGACGATGATATTCTTGTAAAGGTAGAGGGCTGCGGTGTCTGCGGCACAGATGCTCATGAATTTAAAAATGACCCGTTCTCGCTTATCCCTGTAGTTCTCGGTCACGAGGGTACAGGCGAAATCGTTGCAATGGGTAAGAATGTCAAGGCTGACAGCGCGGGCAAGCCGCTTAAGATTGGCGATAAGGTTGTTACTTGTATGATTTTCAAGGACAATCCTGATATAACAATGTTTGATCTTAATAAGCAGAATGTCGGCGGCGCCGATGTTTACGGACTTCTTCCGGACGACGATGTTCACCTGAACGGCTGGTACAGTGATTACATATTCATCAGAGGCGGTTCAACGGTATTTAATGTATCCGACCTTGACCTCGATTCAAGAATCCTTATCGAGCCATGCGCGGTTCTCGTACATGCAGTTGAAAGAGCCAAGACAACAAACATTCTGAGATTCAATTCAAGAGTTGTTGTTCAGGGCTGCGGACCTATCGGTCTTATCTGTATTGCGGTTCTTCGCACAATGGGCGTTGAAAATATTGTTGCTGTTGACGGTAACGAACAGAGATTGGAATTTGCAAAGAGAATGGGCGCGAACGCGACTGTAAACTTCATGAACCATAAGGGAATTGACGCTCTTGCGGGCGCGGTACAGGACGCATTCGGCGGATACCTTGCTGATTTTGCATTCCAGTGTACAGGTTCGCCAATCGCGCATGCAAATATCTATCACTTTATCAGAAACGGCGGCGGTCTTTGCGAGCTTGGCTTCTTCATCAATGGCGGAGATGCGACAATCAATCCTCACTTTGACCTTTGCTCAAAGGAAATCACACTTGTAGGCTCATGGGTATATACTCTTAGAGATTATGCCACAACATTTGATTTTCTTAAGAGAGCGAACGCAATCGGACTTCCGATAAAGGAACTTATAACACACAGATTCCCTCTTGAAGAGATGAACGAGGCGCTTGAAACAAACCTTGCTCAGAAGGGTCTGAAAATAGCCTACGTCAGAAAAGACTTAATCTGATCCTCACAAAATAAGGAAAGGGTTGAAAATTATGAATGACGCAATAGGAATTATCGAAATGTTCGGGTTTGTAACGGCGATAACCGCAGCAGACGCAGCCGCAAAAGCCGCTGATGTAAAGGTGATTGCAATTGATTCAAACAAGCCTGCGAATGCTGATTCTGTAGAAGTTCCGCTTATCATGGCGGTTAAAGTGCAGGGAAGCGTAAGCGCTGTTACGGCAGCGGTTGACGCGGCGGCAAAAGCAGCCGAGAGCGTTTCGGGACTTATAAATAAACATATAATTGCAAGACCTACTGACGATGCTCAGAGAATGGCTAACCGCATTAGTGTTGGCAGGGATAAGGTTGGTCATATCCCTAATAACGCGTAAGATTGGATAAATTTGACAGGAGTACTGTTTTTCAACACTTGAAGTACCAAATACATTGTGTTTCAAAGCAGCGCTCCAAACAATTTTATCATAATCTGAAATTAAATGGAAAGGAATGATAGAAGTGAAAGCATTAGGATTCATTGAAACAAGAAGTCTTACCGCTTCTATTGAAGCTTCTGACGCTATGACCAAAGCCGCTGATGTACGCGTGGTAGGAACTGAAAAAATCGGAAGCGGTCTTGTAAATGTAGTGATTGAAGGCGATGTTGACGCTGTAACGGCTGCCGTTAAGGCGGGCGAAACGGTTGCAAGAGAAATCGGCGAGGTTTACGCGGTACATGTTATACCGCGTCCTCACGATGACGTTGCTAAAATCCTACCTTCACTTTAAAGGAGGTAGATTATGGAATATTCATTAGGTTTGGTTGAGGTTTCAGCATTGGGAAATGCGATTATAATGCTGGACGACATGCTGAAGGTGGCTGATGTTGAATTTGTCGCGACAGAAAGAAAGCTGGGCGGCAGACTTGTAACAATAGTCGTAAGAGGCGAGCTTACCGCGGTAAAGGCAGCGGTTGACGCCGGCGTTAAAAGAGCCGAGAAGTGTGATTGTCTGAAAGCATCCCGTGTTATAGCAAGACCTCACAGTGAAATCTTGAAATTCTTGCATCTTGATGATAAGGAAGAAAAAGAGCCTGATTCGGAAAGCGCGGGAACACATGTGGGAGCAGTCGCCTCGGCGGCTAAAAAACCGCAGACGAGAAAAACTTCGGTATCTAAGGCAGCAGAAAAGCCTGCCGCGCCAAAAAGACGCGGACGTCCGAAGAAAACAAATTAATTAAGTTCTCAAAGCGCGTTTGCGCTTTAAGATAAAAAAACACAAAGTAAAAAAAGGGCACAGCCCAAAAAAATAGGAGGAAATTAAAATGGCAGTAGAAGCACTAGGTATGGTAGAAACAAGAGGTCTTGTTGCGGCAATCGAGGCAGCAGATGCAATGGTTAAGGCAGCAAATGTAACACTGATCGGTACAGAGAGAATCGGCAGCGGTCTTGTAACAGTTATGGTAAGAGGCGACGTAGGCGCTGTTCAGGCGGCTACAGACGCAGGCTCAGCAGCAGGTTCAAGACTTGGCGAGCTTGTATCGGTTCACGTAATTCCTCGTCCGCACAGCGACGTTGAAAAGATTTTGCCTACTCTCTAAGCATTTGCGCGGCAAACGCGGCGTTTCGCGTTAAATGCCAATCCATTACGGCATAGCGAAACAAGATTAAATTATGTATTTTTATACATAAGAGATTTACGTAAGTCAATTTTCCTTGTGCGGGAGGATTTTCCTCCCGCATTCAAAGGGAAATACCTCAATCATTAGGAGGAAAAAAGAATGGACAACAATTTGCAGGATATAATTGCTAAAGCCGTTGTGGATATTTTGAAGCAGAAGGAAGAAAGCAACGGTATAAAAGTAGGTGTGTCAGCAAGACATGTGCATCTATCACAGGAACATCTGGAAATGCTTTTCGGTAAGGGACATGAACTTACAGTAAAAAAGATGCTTATGGGCGACCAGTTCGCGGCGGAAGAATGTGTAACGCTGGTAAGTCCGTCACTTCGTTCAATCGAGGGAGTGCGCGTGCTTGGCCCTGTCAGAAAGCAGTCACAGGTTGAAATTTCAAGAACTGATACATTTAAGCTAAAGGTAAGTCCGCCTGTACGTCCTTCAGGCGAGTTAAAGGGCAGCGCGCCAATGGCATTGGTGGGTCCGAAGGGCAGCGTATTTTTGAATGAAGGCTGTATTATAGCCAACAGACACATACATATGACTCCGGCAGACGCCGATAAATATGGAATTAAGGATAATGACATCGTTGATGTTGAAATCCAGAACTCAAAGCCGACACGTTACTATAACGTTCAGGTAAGAGTAAGAGAAGACTTTAACACGGAAATGCACATTGATACTGATGATGCAAATGCCTGCGCGATAAAAACAGGCGACAAAGTTGTGATTTTAGAAAAATAGACCATATTATGTTCGACAGGATATAATAAAAGGATTGATAATAATGATTATTGGCAGAGTATATGGAAGCGTTGTTTCAACGCATAAGCTTGAGGGTCTTGTGGGCTATAAGTTTATGCTTGTGCAGTGCATCGAAAACAAACAGCTTGTTGATAAATTCCTTGTCGCGGTGGACGGTGTTGGCGCCGGCATGGGCGAGGATGTTATAATTACCACAGGCAGCGGCGCGAGAGCGGCTCTTGGCAAGCCGGACGTACCTGTTGACGCGGCAATTGTGGGAATTCTTGACGAAAAACAATGCTGATGAATTAATCATCACCAAAACTCTTTTGGGAGGAAGAAGCAAAATGACATTTGAGGAGCTTCAAAAAATAGTATATGACGCAGGTATTGTCGGCGCCGGCGGCGCCGGATTTCCAACTCATAGAAAATTTTCAGATAAAGTAAAGCAAATCATAGTAAACGCGGCTGAATGTGAACCGCTTATGATGGTAGACCACCATCTTCTTGAGCGTCACCTGCAGGCGCTTGTTGACACGCTTAATATTCTTATCGGCACAATGGGCGCCGATGAGGCTATTATCGGTATCAAGGGTAAGAACATGCACCTTCTTGATAAGAAGATTGTGTCATTGCTTGAGGGAACAAAAATACATATTAAGGAAATTCCTGATATATATCCGGCGGGCGACGAGGTTGTTCTTACATATGAAACAACAGGCAAGATTATTCCTGAGGGCGCAATCCCTGTAATGGTGGGCGTAATGGTTATAAACGTTGAAACAGTTTATAACATTCACTGCGCGATTACAAAGGGCGAGAGCGTTACTCAGAAGTATATCACAATCGGCGGCGACACAAAGGAAGACATAACTATCAAAGCGCCTGTCGGCATGAAGATTAAAGAGCTTCTTGAAGCAGCCGGTTACGGCGACCTTGAAGGCAAGGAAGTAATTAACGGCGGTCCTATGATGGGTAAGCTTGTTAATCTTGAAAATGATGTTGTCACAAAGACAACAAAGGGACTTCTTATTTTCCCTGTTACTCATTCGATTGTTCAGCGTAAGAAAATGCCGATGTCTATGACGCTCAAGCGCGCGTCAGCGGCTTGCTGTAACTGTACAATGTGCTCTGATGTGTGCCCGAGGAACCTTCTTGGCTATGATCTCTATGTACATAAAACAATTCGTGCCGCGTCTCACAGCGAAGTTAATGATACGGAAAGCTTTCTGCAGTCGGCGCTATGCTGCGGCTGCGGTATATGTACGGTTATTGGCTGCCAGCAAATGCTTGACCCGGAGGCAATCTCTATGGAGATTAAAGGTCAGCTCGGCAGACAGGGTTTAAAACGTCAGAATAATAAGGCGCCTGAAAAGGTACGTAAAGAAAGAGCATCAAGACTTGTTTCTTCGTCTGTTCTGATTGACAGACTTGGAATAAGAAAGTACGTTAAATCAAAGGTTGAGAGAAAGTATATGGATTTCTCACCGAATACTGTTTATATTGAGCTTAAACAGCATGTCGGCAAGCCGGCAACGGCAACTGTAAAGGTTGGCGATACTGTAAAGGTTGGCGATGCGGTAGCTAAGACAGCTTATGAAGATTTGGGTACTACTATGCATTCAAGTATAAACGGTAAGGTCAGCGCTATAACTGACAGATTTGTTATTATAGAAAAGTAGGTGGATGAAAATGAATTCCATAGGATTAGTTGAAGTAAAAAACGTATCTAAGGGCGTTGTTGTAACAGATGAAATGCTCAAGAGCGCGGGTGTTATACTCATAAGCTCAGGCTCGGTATGTCCGGGTAAGTTCGTCACAATAGTCGGCGGCGAGCTTTCAGCTATACATGCTGCTGTTGACAGAGCAGAGCTTGTCGCGGAGGACGCGCTTATTGATAAATTTGTAATCGGTAATCTTGGCGATAATGTGTTCGAGGCAATTTGCGGCACTGCCAACGTCAAGGAAAAGAAGGCTTTCGGTATTGTTGAAACATTCACAGCCGCGAGCGCTATTGAGGCTGCCGATGCCGCTGTTAAGTCAGGCGCTATCGAGCTTATCGAGGTTCGCGTTGCGCGCGGTATGGCAGGCAAGTGTTTTGTTTCAATGACAGGCGACGTCGCGGACGTTAAGGCGGGTGTTGAAGCCGGCGCGAGAATCGCGGCACAGCAGGGTGTCCTTATTAACACAGAAGTAATCGCAAATCCGCATCCTGAATTGTGGGAAGCAATTCTTTAATTAAGAGAAAAGGCTTGCAGTGCAAGTCTT
>CAZWLT010000051.1:0-10293 GCA_964634915.1 uncultured Clostridium sp.
AATATCGAAGGATTTTTATTATGGACGAAAAATTTATGAAAGAAGCCATAAAACAGGCGCAAAAGGCAGCTGCAATCGGTGAAATACCTATTGGCGCCGTTATAGTACAGAACGGCAAAATCATTGCGCGCGGCTATAATAAACGTGAAACAAAGAAAAACGCGCTTTTACATGCCGAAATAATCGCAATAGACAAAGCATGCAAAAAGCTCGGCGGCTGGCGGCTGCCGGAATGTGATATTTATATTACGCTTGAACCATGCCCCATGTGTTCCGGCGCAATTATCAACTCGCGCATAAACAACATGTATTTCGGTGCATACGATAAAAAATCAGGCTGTGCCGCTTCAGTTACCAATCTGTTTGAAAAAGGTCTTTGCAACCATAATGTAAATGTTACAGGCGGCATTATGGAAGAAGAATGCGGCGCGGTTCTTACAGAATTTTTCAGAGAATTACGCAAAACAAAAAAGAGAGAAAAATGAGTCAACCCCCCAAAAGCTAAACCAAAAATCCGACCTTTAGGGGGGTCATATCACATGATTTATCATTTTTCTCTCTTTTTTATAGTCTTATAATAACCAATATAAAACGCACACGAAATCATCATTGCAATCGTCCAGCCGACAGGCCATGAAAGCCATATTCCCGCTTCCGAATTCATCATATATGATAATATGTACGCGATAATAACTCTCAAAAGCAAGTCGGAAAATGTCGAGCTCATAAAAGCCTTCATTCTTCCCGCGCCGCGCATTATGCCATCAATCATCAGCTTTATACCCGCTACAAAATAAAAAGGAGAGACTATTCTCAGAAACATTTTACCCGCATCAATTATATTTATTTCATGCGAATCCACAAATATATTCATCATCAGGTTCGGAACTATAAAGTATGCGCAGAAGAACGGCAGCGCTATAATCACCGACATAACAATACCGGCTTTGAATCCCTGCGGAACTTTCCCAAGTTTACCCGCGCCGATATTCTGCGCGGTATAGCTTGACATAGCGTTTCCGAGTGTTGAAAAACATGTTATCGCAAAGGTATTGAGTTTGATTGCCGCGCTGTAACCGGCTATAACATCTGACCCGAAGCTGTTTACACGGCTTTGTATGAACAGATTGCCTACTGAAACAAAACTCTGCTGTAAAATACTCGGTATAGCCACTCTTGAGATACGTCCGAGCATCTTCCATGAAAACTTTGCATATTTGCCGGATTTAATTGTCCTTATCCTTTTTATCATCACAAAAAACGCAAGAAGCGATGAAACACCCTGCGCAATAAACGTTGCCCACGCGACACCGGCAACACCCATGCCAAACGGAACAACAAATATAACGTCAAGCGCGATATTGCCGATTGAAGACGCTATGAGAAAATACAATGGCGTTTTGCTGTCACCCAGCGCCGTGAATACGCCTGTGCATATATTATACAGGAACAGAAATACAAGTCCCAGAGTATAAACATTAAGATATAGCGATGAATCCGCAAAGATATCCGCCGGAGTATTGAGCAGTACAAGCATATTATCGCAGAAAACAATGCCTATAACCGTCAGCGCGGCGGCAAGCGCGAGTATTGAAATAACTGACGTGAATATTGATGTTTTTAGTTTGTCAAATATTTTTGCGCCAAAAAGCTGTGATATAACAACAGCCGCGCCGACATTCGCGCCGGTGGCGACAGCCATAAAAATCATCGTAATCGGATAAGAAGCGCCCACAGCGGCTAATGCCCGGGCGCCAATAAACTTTCCTGCTACGACACTGTCAACAATATTATAAAGCTGCTGAAACACCACGCTCAAAAGCATTGGTATTGAAAATCTCCATAATACCTTGGAGGGTCTCCCCTCCGTTAAATCATTGATCATTTTTACCTTTTCTTTCTGCAATTAGTTTCATTTACAATCTGAATTATTCTTTGCCGTTCCAGCAGTAAGTACATAATTTACATTCCGGAAGTCCGACTGATTCAATCATATCGTCGAGTCTGTGGAAACGAAGCGATGTAAAATTAAGATGTTTACAGATTTCATCAATCATTTCCTTATAATTCCGGCTTTCCGGATTCGCATAATCAGCAAGCGTTTCATCGCTTACGTCGTCACCTTCACGTTCTCTTATAACACGTCTTGCAATAAGATCAAGCTCGGATTTTGAACGTGAAAAATTCAGATACTTACAACCGAACATAATCGGAGGACAAGCCGGACGGATATGAACCTCCTTTGCGCCGCTTTCATATAAAAACTCTGTTGTTTCACGAAGCTGTGTGCCGCGTACGATTGAGTCATCTATAAGAAGAAGACTCTTATCATGTATAAGCTCCTCAACAGGAATAAGCTTCATCTTTGCGATAAGATTTCTCTGCGACTGTGTCGGCGGCATAAATGAACGAGGCCATGTCGGCGTATACTTGATAAACGGCCGCGCAAACGGAATACCCGATTCGTTCGCGTAACCAATCGCGTGCGCGATACCCGAATCCGGTACACCCGCAATTATATCAGGATTAACTTCGCCATCCTCCATATCACGCTTTGCCAGCATTTCACCGCATCGATAACGCATATTTTCCACATTTATACCCTCATAACAAGATGTCGGATATCCGTAATAAATCCATAAGAATGTACAAATCTTCATTTCATCGCGCGGCGGCGAAACAGTTTCAACTCCGTCTGCCGTGATGAATACAATCTCAGCAGGTCCAAGATTTTTATAGTCAGTATATCCGAGATTCAAGTATGCAAAGCTCTCAAACGACGCGCAGAAGGCATCCTCCTTGTGACCGATAATAACAGGCGTTCTTCCCATTTTGTCACGCGCGGCATACATTCCCTCAGGTGTAAGTATAAGCATACTCATTGAGCCTTTTATAACACTCTGCGCAAGCTGAATACCTTTTACAATATCATCCTCCTGGTTGATGATAGACGCGACAAGCTCTGTCTGATTTATATTGCCTCCGCTCTGTTCAAGAAAATGCGGATTGCCTTTTTTATAAGCCATATCCAAAAGCTCATCCGTGTTAGAAATCAGTCCGACAGTGGTAATTGCGAAATTACCAAGATGCGAACGCACGATAAGCGGCTGCGGCTCGTTATCGGAAATACAGCCTATGCCTGAATTACCGGACATTTCCTCAACATCGCGTTCAAATTTTGTACGGAACGGCGAGTTTTCAATGTTATGAATTGCGCGGTTAAAGCCATTTTCACTGTATACGACCATACCGCCTCTTTTTGTGCCGAGATGTGAATGATAGTCAATACCAAAAAACAAATCAAACGCGCAGTTTTTCTTTGATATTACTCCGAATATACCTCCCATATTTACCCCTTTCTCTGTCCTGCTTTTACTCTATATCAACCGGATACTTACCTGTGAAGCATCCGTCACAATATCCGCAAGCTGCATTCGGAATAATCTTTTTCAGCGAGTCAACACTCAAAAATCCGATACTGTCCGCGCCGATAAGCTCACGTATACCATCCATGCTGTAGTTACAGGCAACAAGCTGGTCACGCGAAGGCACGTCTGTACCGAAATAACACGGCCACATAAACGGCGGCGCTGAGGAACGCACATGCACTTCCTTCGCGCCAAAGTTACGCAAAAGACTTACAATTCGTTTTGAGGTTGTGCCGCGGACAATCGAGTCGTCAACCATAACAACTCTCTTTCCCTCAACCGTGCTGCGAAGCACATTCAGCTTTATCCTCACTGAGTTTTCACGCATAGCCTGCGACGGTTGAATAAAGGTTCTTCCGATATATTTATTCTTTACAAAGCCGATTCCGTACGGAATACCCGATTCCTGCGCAAAACCCATAGCCGCGCAAAGTCCGGAATCCGGAACACCGACAACAACATCCGCGTCAGCCGGATATTCCCGCGCAAGATATTTACCCGCAAGCATACGCGAATCATGCGCGGATTGTCCTTCGATAACACTGTCCGGACGCGCAAAGTACAGATATTCAAAAATACACATTGTGTGCGGTTTTTTACCTATATGCGTTTTGATGCTCTTAACTTCGCCGTTCTGTACAACAACTATTTCACCCGGTTCAATGTCACGCGCAAATTCAGCGCCGACCGAATCAAGCGCGCAGGTTTCGGACGCAAACACAATCGCGTTACCCTTTCTGCCCATACAAAGCGGACGAAAACCCCACGGGTCACGCGCCGCGATAAGCTTCTGCGGACTCATCACTATAAGCGAAAACGCGCCGACAAGGCGATCCATTGTTCTTTCAACAGCCTCCTCGATACTTCCCGCGTTAAGACGCTCCTTCGCTATTGTATACGCAATCATTTCCGTGTCCGTTGTAGTCTGGAAAATCGCGCCTGTGATACTCAGTTCATCAGAAAGAGCATCCTTATTGACAAGGTTTCCGTTATGCGCAAGCGCTATATTACCCTTCACATATCTTAAAACAAGCGGCTGCGCATTTTCCCTCATACTTTCACCTGTTGTGGAATAGCGTACATGTCCCACCGCCATTGTTCCGTTAAGCTTCGAAAGTATTTCCTCATTAAACACATCGTTAACAAGTCCCATGTCCTTGTAATGCGTAATGTCACGGTTATTGTTAACCGCAATACCGCAGCTTTCCTGACCTCTGTGCTGCAGCGCGTAAAGACCGTAATATGTGGTCCTCGCGCAATCGCCCCGCGGGTCATAAATGGCAAATACGCCGCATTCCTCGCCAAGTCTTTTGTCTTTAGGCATGATAATACACTCCTTAAACAACAAAACGCCTTTGCTTTGTAAAAAATTATTGCTATTATATTATATACTCTTTTTTTTCAAATTTCAACACTTTTGTATGGAATATTATCCTAAAATTGATATTTGAAATAAAAATATTTAAAAGAAAAATATTTGAAAAAAACTGCCGCGAAATAGCGGCAGTCAGCGGCAGTCATATCTTTATCTTATTTGTCCGTGTTTTTCATATGACGAAATCTGTTTTATCCCGTTTTTCTCATCCACAAATACAACCTTTGGCTTGTGTGTCTTAGCTTCCTCACTCGTAAGAGAGCAGTATGCCATGATTATTACCTTGTCGCCTTTTTGCACGCATCTCGCGGCAGCGCCGTTAAGGCATATAACACCTGAGTTTTCCTCTCCCGCGATTGTGTATGTTTCAAAGCGTTCACCGTTGTTTATATCCGCCACCTGCACCTTTTCGTATTCAAGTATTCCCGCTGCCTTTAAAAGCGCAGCGTCAACCGTTATACTTCCCACATAGTCCGGCTCGGCCTGTGTGACTGCCGCGCGATGAATTTTTCCTTTCAGCATTGTAATTTCCATATATATTACTCCTTGTTTTAATTATAATTTATTCCATAATAAAATTATCAATTAATCTCGTCTTACCAATATATACCGCCATAGCGCAAAGCAGCGGCGTCTTTACCGTTTCAATTTCTTCAAGTTCATTAAAATCGACCATTTCAACGTAATCAATCTTTGCAAGCGGTTCTTTTTCAATTTCGGTTCTTATCGCGCCAATAATTGTTTTAACATCCTTTTCACCGTTTTTAATCATCTTTTTGCCAAGCTCCAGCGAACGGGAAAGGCAGAGCGCCGCCTGACGTTCATCATTGTTCAGATACGTGTTACGGCTGCTCTTTGCAAGTCCGTCAGCTTCACGGATAATCGGGCAGCCAACAATTTCAACGTCGAAATTAAGGTCTTTCACCATTTTCTTTATAACGCAAAGCTGCTGCGCGTCTTTCTGTCCGAAGTACGCTCTGTCCGGCGTTACAATATTGAACAGCTTGCTTACAACCGTGCATACACCCGAAAAATGTATCGGTCGCGTTTTTCCGCAAAGCACCTTTGTAATCTTATTCATATCAACAAATGTAAGCGCATTGTCATACATTTCATCCGCCTCCGGATTGAATATAAGACTTGCGCCCGCGCTTTCGCATAAAGCCGCGTCCGCGTTTATATCCCTCGGATAGCTTTCAAAATCCTCGTTCGGTCCGAACTGTGTCGGATTAACAAAATCGCTCACGACAACTCTGTCGTTTTCCTTTACCGCGCGGTCAATAAGACTTTTGTGTCCCTCATGAAGATAACCCATTGTCGGTACAAGACCAACTGTAAGTCCTTCCCTTTTCCAATCTTTTATTATCTTTCTTAATTCATCTATCTTCTTTACTATCTGCATATTATGAATCCTCCAATGCCGCTTTCATTGTTTCTTCATCTATCTTAAAGGTATGCTCCTTTGATGGGAACGCGCCGTTTTTTACTTCCTCGCAATACGATGCAAAACTATTTTTCATCACTTCACCGGCATTACCGAATTTCTTTACAAACTTAGGCGTAAAATCCGAATACATTGCAAGCATATCCTGATATACAAGCACCTGTCCGTCACATTCCTTTCCGGCGCCGATACCGATTGTCGGTATTGAAAGAATACTTGTTATATACGCCGCAAGGTCAGACGGCACGCATTCAAGCGTAACCGCGAAGGCGCCCGCTTCCTCAACCGCCTTTGCGTCAGCTATAACGCGCTTTGCCTCCTCAGCCGACTTGCCCTGTACTTTAAAGCCGCCGAAAGCATTGACAGACTGCGGCGTCATACCGATATGTCCCATAACGGGAATTGACGCGTCAACAATAGCGCGTATATGCTCTTTAAACTTAACGCCGCCTTCCAGCTTCACGGCATCGGCATGTCCTTCTTTTACAAGTCTGCCGGCATTCACAACCGCATCATATACAGATGTCTGATATGACATAAACGGCATATCTGTTATTACCATCGCGTTCTTTACGCCGCGCGCGACAGCGCCGCTGTGGTGAATCATGTCCTCCATTGTTACCGAAAGCGTATTTTCGTATCCCAGCATCACCATGCCGAGCGAATCACCGACAAGAATTGCCATTACTCCCGATTCGTCCTCAAGTTTTGCCGTGGAATAATCATAAGCTGTCAGCATTGGTATTTTCTCGCCGTTCAGCTTTGCGGTCTTAAATGCCGCTGTTGTTGTTTTCATCCGATTTTTCCCTCATTTCATAAATTACGTCTGTAAGCGCCTTATACAGCGCCTTTTCTTCGCCTTGTTTTCACTTGTAATAACCTTGAAATTGTTTCCGCATATTAAAAGAATTGCAGATAGCCTATCCGCAGCCGTTTTACCGTCCTCAACGGTGAAAAACGCCCCTGATATTGCTTCTATTGACGTATGCCTGCTGTTAAACGCAGGCATCGGATGAACCGAAACAAACCCCATCTTAGGATTTGCGTCTTTAAAAATCTCGCTTGACACAGAGCCGCCGCAATGGCATATTGTTTTATCGCTCAAATCCATATGCCTTATTTCGTTACAAATCTCCAAAATAGCCGTATCCGGTAACTGTTATAAAAATTATGTCACTTTTAAAAACGGCTTCTTCGCAGCTTAAAAATTCAAAATCCTCTGTATTGTTATGACGTGAAGAAAATCCGCTTATCTTAATGCCCTTGCTTCTGAAATAGTAAGCCGGACTCATAGCGCGTTTCTCGCCCGCCGATAAATCATAACGCGTCTATATTACCGCCTCCCGATAATACCACGCGGCAACCTTTAAAGGTCAAGGTGCAATTTTCATAGAAATACTGCCCATCAAATAATATTTTACCATACTTTTTTTAATATTGCAATACAATCGCGGAAAAAAAGAGATATCCGCGCGGATTGACCGCATGGATATCTCTGCCTTATTCATATTATTCGCCAAGCACGGCTATTTCGCTTATGTGGCAGTAATTCTTGTCGGGGTCTGTCGCGCCGTCGCCGCTGTAGCGGATGTATTGCGCGTTAACAGCCTCGGAGAACATATATTTTTCAAATTCCTCCGTTTCGCCTGTGTTCTGTGTCTTTGGAAGCGCTGTTTTCCATTCTTCTCCGTCAACTGAATATTCAATACTGAACGGATAAATTCTTTCGGACCCCTTCCACATTGCTATAGCAACGCCGGTAACTGTCTGCTCGCTTCCCAAATCAAGCGTCAGAGTGTTCGCGCCCCACGCGGACCAACGCGTGGTAATGTCAAGGTCAACCGCGCCGCTCTCAATGTTTCCGTCATTGTCGCTGGCTTCAACACCGTAAACGTCAAGCTGATTATCATAATACTTTTTGCCTGTGCCGTTGATTGCAACCTTTTCAATCTTTGCGGGTACGGGAGCGTCCTCTATCTTCGCCTTTATTAGCTTAGCGGCATCCTCTGTCATTGAAGGTTCAATGTCACTGATAACGATAAGCCCGTCATTATAGTAAACCTTTTTGCCGAGTGACTCAACTATTGCGCGAATCGGTACCATTGTTCTGTCATGCGCAATAACAGGAACAGTATCCATTGTATTTGCTTCGCCGTTTACTGTATATTCGCCCGAACCGATATTCATAACTATCGTGCTGTCACTGTTTGTCACGGTTATTTTCTGAGTATTTTCATCCCATGCAACGTCCGCGCCAAAGGATTCAGATATAAACCGGAGCGGAACAAGAGTTCTGTCGTTCGCGTCGAGATACGGAACAACGTCAGTGTTATCATTGTCAACACGCTTCGGCACGCCGTTAATAAGAGCGGTCGGCGTGTCAAGCACAAGCTCAACCTTTTCGCCGCTGTATAAATCCTCTATATTCCATGACTTCTTTGCGATATCAGGATTTTTCTCACCGTTTACCGTAATCTGCGGCACGGGCACTGTTTCAGTGTCATAGCCTAAATAATAGCTTGTATGTGTCGGCTGATTATAGCAGGTGTTCTGTACGGCAACATGAAGTCTGTACTGAATATCGTGCATAAGCGTCGGTATCCTGTATGATGTCGGAGTAGTTGTTGTGTAAATTCTAAGCGCGCTGCCGTCCTTCAAGGGATACATAACCTCCTCGCGCCAGTCGCCGAACAGGTCAGCCGTAAGAGCGGGATTTGCCTTTGTACCGTTTACCGCGCTGCAGCCTGATGCGGTAAAGATATTTTCCGTTTTCTCGCTTTCGCCGTTCCACTTGCTTATGTAAATATTGTCCTGAACTTCGCGTCCGAGGTCGCCGTCCCACCAGCAAAGGAAGTTTGCCGGCATTGTGTAATTCGTTGAAATAACGGTACCGTCCGCGGCGGTAAGCACGCCTGCCGCTGACCAGCCCTCGCAGCCCTTATAGCGCGGGTCAATGTCGTCCGAAGTTCCGCGTCCGTTGTCGTTGCCTGTTTTTTCGCCGTAAAGTATTTCACCCGTGCGCGCGTCACGCATTTCGTAGCCGTATTTCGATTCCGTTTCCTCGTGACATGAGTATACCTCAAGTCCCGGTCTTGACGGGTCAAGGTCGCCCACGTGCTGCGCGTCGCCGTGACCCAAGCCTGTCGAATACATCGGCGTTCCGTCATTGTCAACGGCAAGCGCGCCGTAAATAAGCTCGTCGCAGCCGTCAAAATCAACATCGGCGGCAGTCATTGAGTGGTTGCCCTGTCCGATATACTGATTATTATAGTCAAGCGTGTCAAAACGCCATTTCTTCTCTATTTTACCGTTCACAAGGTCAAACGCCGCGATACATGTTCTGCCGCCCGCGTCGCCCTCCGGACCTGTGTAATAGCCTCTCGCGAATACCATGCTCGGACGTGTTCCGTCAAGATACGCGACACATGCAAGGTATCTTTCACTTCTGTTACCGCCCGCGTCACCCCATGTGACAACGTCCCATTTATATCCGCTTTCTGTCTTGCCCGTTGTCTGCGGGTCATAGTCAACAGTGTCTATAACAGAGCCGTCCTCGCCCTTGAATACGGTAAGGTACAATGGACCCTGCAAATTTTTGCCGCCGTTTAATATGGCGTAATTCTTGCTTCCGTCACCGATAACCGTTCCGTCGCCGGCGATTGTTCCGTCGGCTGTACGGCAAGCCATTTCCGCCTTGCCGTCGCCGTCATAGTCGTATACCATGAACTGCGTGTCGTGCTGACCCGCGCGGATATTCGGTCCCATATTCACGCGCCACATAAGCGTGCCGTCCATTTTGTACGCGTCAATTATACATTCGCCCGTGTAGCCGGCGAACGCCGCGTCCTTTGAGTTTGACGGGTCCCATTTAAGCACAATCTCATATTCGCCGTCGCCGTCAAGGTCGCCTACCGACGCGTCAGACGGTGAGTATGTATAATCCTCGCCGTTTACGCTGTTGCCGTCAGGACGCTGAATCGGAACGTCAAGATAGCTATTGTCCCACAGTACAGCCGTTTCCGCCTTGTCTGTCTGTTCCTCGCCGT
>CAZWLT010000052.1:0-10283 GCA_964634915.1 uncultured Clostridium sp.
TGAAAAGAGCGCTTCGGCGCTCTTTTTTTGCGTTTTTAAAAATATTTGAAAATATTTTTAAGAAAAAACAAAAAAACTCTGTTTTTTTATCTGCTTTTATTGTATAATAGATATAACTAAAAGCAGGATGTTCTCGCCTTTATATCCGGCGGTGTTCCGCTTACTTTTTTCAGAGGGAGCCGCAATCTCCCGCCGAACCCGCTTGAATTAAGCGATAGAGGGACGTCGAGGACGCGGTCCGTCCACCTACACTCACTAAAAGAGCATCGCGCTTGACTTTACAATTTGCCGAAGTCAATTGTTGAATAGGGGGGTATTATGTAAGCAGATGCCTGTCATACGGACAATATAGAAATGGAGATGAGATTATGGCAATAAATAAAGTGACATTCACAATAAATTCAAGACAGTATACCGTGGTTGCGGATGAAAGTGTTGAATATATAGAAAGACTTTGCAATCACATAAATGAAAAAGTTGAAAACGTTATTCACGCGGGGCAAAATGTAATCGGAGAACGTCCCATCGTGCTGGCGGCGCTTAATATTTGCGACGAATATTTTAAATTGGTTGAGTCCTGTAAGACGCTTAAAGAAAATGCGCTAAGATTAAATGAAAAAAATCAGAAATTGCAGCAAACAATACGTCAGCTCAATAGGGAGGTAGAGGAAGCAAACAGCGCGCAGATTTCTATTGATGAAACCGCTATGCGCGCAGAAGTGAATACAGCGAAAAGCGAGCTTGACGATGCAAACAACCGGATTAAATTCCTTGAAGGACATATTAAAATTCTTGAAAATAAGATAAAAGAGCTTGAAGAAAGATATGATAAACGTGAACAGGAAGTTCTCGAAATGATTGAGAAAGGCTGATGGGTATGGAACTATTGGCTCCTGCCGGCTCTGCCGCCGCGCTTCATGCGGCTGTCCAGTCAGGCGCGGATGCCGTATATCTTGGCGGCATGGAATTTGGCGCAAGGCATAGCGCGGAAAATTTCTCGTTTGATGATATGAAGGAATGGGCGGATTATTGTCATCTGTATGGTGTTGATGTGCATGTGACGGTAAATACACTGATAAAAGAAAAAGAAATTTCGCGGCTGCGGCAGTATGTTAAGGAATTGAATAAAATCGGTGTTGACGCGCTTATTGTACAGGATATTGGCGCGGCGGAAATAATTAAAAATACTGTACCGGATATGACGCTTCACGGCAGCACGCAAATGACAGTAACAAGTCTTGAGGGTGTAAAGTATCTTGAAAAGATGGGATTTTCGAGAGTTGTGCTGGCGCGTGAGCTTTCCGAAAAGGAAATAGAACATATATGTAAAAATACCAAAGCTGAAATTGAGGTGTTCGTACATGGCGCAATTTGTATGTCGTATTCCGGTCAATGCCTTATGTCGAGTATTCTTGGCGGAAGAAGCGGTAACCGCGGCAGATGCGCGCAGCCTTGCCGTTTGCGTTATGAGCTGATTGAAAACGGTAAAAGCGCGGGTAATGGTTATTTGCTTAGCCCGAAGGATATGGCGCTCATCAATGATTTGGGGACACTAAATAGGATAGGCGTGGCATCGCTTAAAATCGAGGGACGTTTAAAACGCGCCGAGTATGTTTCCGCGGTTGTCGGCGTTTACAGAAAATATCTTGACAAAACCGAAAGCGGTAAAAGCGAATCGATATCTAAAGACGATATGCGCGAACTGCTTGACGCGTTTTCACGCAGCGGTTTTACTGACGGATATTTTAAGGGAAATCTTGGAAAGAATATGATGAGTCACAATACGCCGGGAAACAGCGGTGAGAACAAATTTACCGATGACGCAAAGGTTAGGGCGCGGGAAAACGCCAATATACGTAAAATACCCGTTGATATCATAGGGACACTAAAAAGAGATAGTGCTTTTGAATTGACAATTTGCGATAAAGACGGTCATTACGGTCATTCAACAGGGACACTAAAATCTGAGACGGCACAGAATGCGGCGCTTGATGAAAAACGTCTTTGCCGTCAGGTTTTAAAACTTGGGAACACTCCGTTTAAATGTGATGAAATTCATGTATCCGTCGATAACGGAATTACAATTCCGATAAAGGAGATAAACGCGGTACGCCGCGAGGCTGCTGAAAATCTTATAAAAGAAAGACAATACCGTGAAACAGGAAGGATATTTGATTTTGAAATTCCTGTTGAAAACAGAGACAGAGCGGAAACCGGACTTACGATAGAGGTTTCAAATGAGAAACAATTGGAAGCGGCTGTAAAAAGCAATGCCGGACGTATATATGTTCCGAACAATGTTTTGGGGACACTAAAAAACAAAAACTTAATTTCTTTAGCAAAAGATAACGGCATTGAAATTGCCGCAAAGGCATCAGAGATATTCCGCGAAGAAAAGATAATAACGGACGGCGTGCTTGTCTCATCGCCGGCCGCGGCTTATAAATACGGCGATAAAAAGCTATACGGCGACTTCAGACTTAATGTGTACAATTCTCAGACCGCGAGACATTTTTCTTATCTTGAAACAATTACGATTTCGCCGGAATTAAATCTGCATGAAATATCGGATATGCTCGCAAACACAAATATGAATACCGAAGTGATTGCGTACGGACATCTGCCGCTGATGATTATGCGGAATTGTCCGATAAAAGCTATGGGAAAATGCCGGAACGGCAAAAATATATATAAGCTGCGCGACAGGAAAAACGAGGAATTTCCTATTATTTGCGGTAACGGCTGCCGGGCAAAGCTGCTTAATTCCAAGCCGATATTTATGGCGGATAAAATCGATGATTTAAAAAAACTGAAAATAAACAGTGTGAGATTGATATTTACTGTTGAAAATTTCTCACAATGTGGTAAAATAATAGATGTATACAGCCGCGCGCTGAGCGGCAAAAAAATAGTCAATGAAATGGCTGATAATTCATATACGCGCGGGCATTTCTATCGCGGCGTGTTATAAGGAAAGGGAATAAATGACAGAATTTGTGCTTGCGTCCGCGTCTCCGAGAAGAAAAGAGCTTCTTGAGAGAATGGGACTGAAATTCAATATAGTTGTTTCAGACGCTGATGAGAATTCAGTTAAACGCGATTTGCCTGTTGAACTCTATGTACAGGAGCTTGCGCTTCTCAAGGCAATGGCAACAGCTAAACAAATAATTAAAAGTAAAAATAAAATTATAATCGCCGCCGATACAATAGTCACGCTTGACGGCGACATACTCGGTAAACCTAAAAACGCGGAGGATGCGAAAAGGATGCTTTCCATGCTTTCGGGGCGCGCGCATGAGGTTTTAACGGGTTATTGCGTAACGCGTATGCGTGATGGCACGGCAGTTTGCAATACTGTTCGCACAGAAGTGAAGTTCAAGGAACTGACAGAGGATAAAATTCAATCATACGTTGAATCAGGCGAGCCGATGGATAAGGCGGGCGCTTACGGTATACAAGGACTTGGCGCGGTGCTGATTGATAAGATAGACGGAGATTATTTCAATGTTGTCGGACTTCCGGTTAGCGCGCTTGCGGATACGCTTGAAAAAGAATTTGATATTAAGGTTTTATAAAGGAGAAAAGAAATGGGGATTTTTTCGAAGGATATAGGAATTGATTTGGGAACGGCAAATACGCTTGTATATGTTCAAGGAAAAGGGATTGTTGTCAGAGAACCGTCGGTTGTGGCAATTGACAAGTATGAGGGAAAGGTGCTTGCAGTCGGTAATGCCGCGAATGAGATGATTGGCAGGACACCGGAAAATATCGTTGCGGTACGCCCTATGAAGGATGGCGTTATCGCCGACTTTGATATAACACAGGCTATGATACGTTCATTCATAAGAGACGCTAATGTGAGCAGCGTATTCAAGCCGAGAGTTATTGTGTGTATTCCGTCCGGTATAACAGAGGTTGAAAGACGCGCCGTTGAAGAAGCTGTTATAAGCGCCGGAGCGAAGGCGGCCGCGCTAATTGAAGAGCCTATGGCGGCAGCTATAGGAGCGGGTCTTCCTGTTAATGATGCCGTCGGAAACATGGTTGTTGATATCGGCGGCGGAACAACAGAGGTTGCCGTTATATCGCTTGGCGGCATTGTGGCGTCAAAGTCACTGCGTATTGCAGGAAACGCGCTTGACAGCGCTATAATTAACTACCTGAAAAAAGAGCATCAGATTAATATAGGCGATAAAATGGCTGAAGAAATTAAGATTTCAATCGCGTCCGCGTATGAAGATGATGAAGAAGCTGTTTATGAAGTAAGAGGCCGCGATGTGTCAACAGGACTTCCGAAAACAGCGCAGATAAAGGAAAGCGAAATCAGAGAGGCTATAAGTGAAAATGTAAGCGAAATGATTGAGGCAATAAAACTTACACTTGAAAATACACCGCCTGAGCTTGCGGCGGATATTATGGAAAGAGGCATAACTCTTACGGGCGGCGGCGCGCTTATAAAGGGATTGGACAAGCTCATAACCGAGGTTACAAAGATTCCCACTCATGTTGCCGAATATCCGCTTGATTGTGTAGTTATAGGAACGGGCAAGGCTTTGGAAAATGTCAAGGAACTTATCGAAGCCTCCAAGTAATTAGTGTACGAAAGGAATAATGATTTAAAATGTCATCATTTTTCAGAAGAAAAGGTGTGAGGATTGCGGCGGTCGCGACCGCGGTTGTGTTCATATGTGCCGCCATTGCGCATTTTTACGGTTCGAATCCGGTATCAAGGGTATTGCGTACGGTATTTTCACCGTTTCAGAACGGCGTTGCGTATATAACAAACCGCGTCAAGGATACAACGGATTTTATACGTGAAATGAAAAGCTATAAGGAAGAAAACGAACGGCTTGTAAACGAAATTAATGATTTGAAAAAGCAGAATAAAGATGTCACAAATTACCGTGAGGAAAATGAACGTCTTAAGGAAACGCTTGACCTTAAACAGAGTATGACGGGTTATTCAACTATTGCCGCGTCTGTAATCGCGTATTCATCAAATAATTGGTACGACACAATTCAGATAAGCAAAGGCTCGCTTGCCGGCGTCGCGGTTGGCAATGCTGTTATAACTCCGGACGGAGTTGTCGGCAAGGTGGTTGAGGTCGGACCGACATGGGCGCTTGTTTCAACGATACTTAATCCTGAAAATGCAATGGGTGTGACTATTTCAAGAACAAATGATGTTGCCGTTGTTGAGGGTGATGATGAGCTTTATAATCAGAGCTACTGTAAGATGACGTTTATTGATAAGGGTTCAAATCTGATTGTCGGCGACTTGCTTGAAACATCCGGCGCGGGAGGAGTATATCCTGCCGGACTTCTTGTGGGCGCGGTGCGGGAGATTAATTCAGATGCTATGGGTAATCTGAATTACGCGACTGTTGAACCGCTTGTTGATTTTAGTAAGCTGTATGAAGTTATAGTGATTAACGGTATATATTGATTGAATGGAGATAAAAAGTGAGAAATTTTAAAACGTTTCTTTGGATATTTATTATTTTTCTTATTCAGACGGTTATTATGTCAAGAATTCACGCTTTTGGCGCGGTTGTGTCAATAGCGATGGCATATATAATATGCGTTATGATGCTTGAAAACGAATTCCGCAGAGCCGTTTGTATATGTGTCATATGTGCCGGTGTCATGGGCGCATTATGCGGACGGGAATTTGTGCTTACAACCCTGTTTTATGTATATGCGCCGATGATAGTCTTTGCTATGCGAAAAAAACCTGTTTATGTAGGTAATTTCCCAAAGGCTGTTTTCTGGACGTTTGTCGCGTCAGGCTTGTTTGAGGTCATATATGTTACAGTTATAAATATGTCATTTGACGTAAACGTGCTTTTGCATGACGCCCTTCCGACAGCCGTGATAAACGGTATATGTGTGCTTGCGGTTTATCCTGCGCTGAAACTGACGATGTACAGGGAAGAAAAAAAGAAAAAGCTTTTGATAGCTTAAGGAGAATGTGTATAAATGCCAAACAGTAAAGCAAGATTTATTATATTAAAAATAATAATTGTTATTATGATGGCGGCGGTTGTATGGAAGCTGTTTGATCTTCAGATTATCAAGGGAGAACAGTATTATGAAATAGCAAATAACCGTCTTACCACCAATATAGTTGAGAAGGCGCCGAGAGGTGAAATTCTTGACAGATATGGTACGCGTCTTGTTTCGAACAAGGTTGGGTATTCCGTTGTGATGCAAAAAACCGATATGAATGACGAGGAGCTTAATGAGGTTATCAGAAAGCTTTTAGGCGTGCTTTACGCAAACGGATGCGAGTATTATGACGATTTGCCGATATCCTTTATGCCGTATGGATTTCAGTTTGAAGACGAGAATGAGGACGGCGGTGTTGAGGATGAAAGAGAGGCATGGTTTAAAGCCAACGAAGATTTAAAGATTACGTCAAATATGAGCGCGGATGATACAATGCAGATTTTGAAAAAGCGTTATAAGATAAGCGCGTCATACAGCGAGGATGAACAGCGAAGAATTGCCGGTATACGTCACGCGGCGGAAATGAGCGGACTTTCGCAGACAACTTTATTTACTATAGCCGATGATATTTCTGTTGACGCTGTTACGCAGATAAAGGAGCGGCAGGACGAATTCAAGGGCATATCCGTTGTAAACGATTATGTGCGTCAGTATGATATGCCGGGAGTGGCAACGCACATACTCGGCAGAACAGGTAAAATAAATGCCGAGGAGTATGAGAGCAATAAGGACCTTGGATATGGCTATAACGACATAATAGGAAAACAGGGCATAGAAAAATGGGGCGAGCAGTATCTTCGCGGTACCGACGGAACAACGGGCACAACGAAAGAGGTTAACGGCAAGGAAATAACAGTGCTTAATGATACTGACCCGATACCCGGAAATTATATTGTGCTGACGATTGATTCCGATTTGCAGAAAGTCGCGGAGGAATCTCTTGCGAATACAATTAAAAATATTCGCGCGTCAAGCGGTACTAAGGCAAAGGACGGCGCGGACTGCAACGCGGGCGCGGCTGTGGTAATAGACGTAAAGACCGGCGACACTCTCGCGATTGCGTCCGAGCCGACATATGACATGTCAAGATTTGACGAGGACTATAACACGCTTATACAAAATGAAGCAAAACCAATGTGGAACAGAGCCGTAAGCGGTCTTTACAGCCCCGGCTCAACGTTCAAGCCTCTTACAGCCATTGCGGCGCTTGAAACGGGTAATCTTACAGTAAACGAAATTATAAATGACGAGGGCGTTTACAAGTATTACGCGGACTATCAGCCAACGTGCTGGATATGGAATGAATATAAGCTTACGCATGGAAAGCAGAATGTAACTCTGGCGCTTGAGAATTCCTGTAACTTTTTCTTCTATGAGGTCGGCAGAAGGCTTGGAATTGATACGCTTGCCAAGTATGCGAATAAATTCGGTCTCGGTGAAAAAACAGGAATTGAACTGAGCGAGGAAACAGCCGGACATATGGCGAGTCCCGAATATAAAAAACAGGTTGTTTCAAATATTACAAGTCAGGACTGGTACGGCGGCGATACATTGCAGGCGGCAATCGGTCAGTCATACAGCCTGTTTACTCCCGTGCAGCTTGCAAACTATGCCGCGACTATCGCAAACGGCGGTACAAGATATAAGGTTAATCTTGTAAAGAGTGTGCGTTCTTCTGTGGACGGAAGCGTTGTAAAGGAATTTAATCCGGAGATTGTCGAGAAAATTGACATGAACGAAGAAGTCCTTAACGCGGTAAAACAGGGAATGAAGAAGGTTGCTGACGAAGGCAGCGCGGCGGAGGTATTCGCAAATTACGGCGTACAGGTCGGCGGTAAGACAGGTACGGCGCAGGTTGGCGACGGCTCAAACAATGCTGTGTTTATAGCGTACGCGCCGTTTGATGACCCGCAGATTGCCGTATCGGTCGTGCTTGAGCATGGCGTACGCGGCACAAATGCCGCACAGGTTGCAAAGGATATATTCGATGAATATTTCCGCCTTAATGAACAGCCTGCCGGAACAGCCGCGCCGACAGAAGAACCGGAAGCGAACAGCGGATTATTAAGATAAAGGGGTGAAAGATGTTGGAAAAGGAACTTATAAAGCTGAAAGGAACTATAGACGGAATTAAAATATATCTTGACGCGGAATGTTCAATTTCCGATATAACAAACTCCTTATATGAAAAGCTGCGTCAGTTCCGTAAGTTTTTCGGCGACGGTCACTGTAATATTTACTTTGCCGGACGCAATCTTGAAGCAAGCGACAAAATGCGTCTTGAAGCGGTTGTTACGGCAATGCTGCCTGAAAGTACGGTGAATTACGGTGAGCGTAAAAAAGTACGCGAAGCGGACGATATTGAAAGAACATTAAAGCTCCCAAATGACATTGAGGAATCAAAAGAAGAAGAAAATGCTGATGATTCATCATTTGAAAAGATAAAAGAGGTATCCACGACTAATTTCAAGAGCAGCAGGGCAAGATTTTATGAAGGTCTTGTACGCAGCGGAAAAACAGTTGAATCCGACGGACATCTTGTGCTTGTCGGTGATGTTGAAAAAGGCGCGAAGCTTGTTGCCGTGGGAAATGTTGTTGTGCTCGGCAGTCTTAGAGGAAGTGTTGAAGCCGGCGGCATGGGCAACGACAAGGCATACGTTATAGCGCTCGATTTCGCGCCGACAGATATAAGAATAGCCAAAAAACTGATGAGATTTGACGAGAACAGCTTTAACGGTATGAATAAATCAAGAAAAGCGTTTCTTGCGTCAGATATGATTTATACAGAGGATTTTATATACTCAAAAGACATCATACCCAATATCTCACAAGAATAGACGCGGTTATATAAATTTTTTTGTGTCTTTTTTATAAAAATATAGACAAAACAGGAAAATTGTGTTATAATAAAAATAAGCTTGATTTTTGTATGACACAAATTTGAAAGGACATTACATATGGGAAAAATCATCATAACAGCGTCGGGAAAGGGCGGTACAGGTAAAACAACCGCTACCGCAAACCTTGGTGCGGCGCTTGCTTTAAGAGGTCATCTTACGGCAGTGGTGGATATGGATATGGGACTTCGTAATTTGGATATTATACTGGGACTGGAGAGCAGTATTGTGTATGATATTTCAGATGTTATAGACGGTACATGCAGTCTGGACGACGCGCTTATCAAGGATAAGAGGTATGAAAACCTTTATTTCATACCGGCTCCGCAGACGCGTGATACTTCAATGCTTGAAAGCGAGGATGTTGAGAAAATCCGGCGGCAGCTTAAATCAAGGTTTGATTACTGTATTGTTGATGCGCCCGCAGGTATTGACGGCGGTTTCACATATGCCGCGATGTGCGCGGACAGCGCTGTTATCGTAACAATGCCCGAACTCACTGCCCTGCGCGATGCGGACAGGGCAATATCTGTTTTGGAGGATATGGGTATTGAGGATATAAAGGTAATCATAAACCGTATAAGAGCTGATATGATTAATAAGGGAATTATGATGAACGCGGATGACTGCGTTGACATGCTTCAGGTGCCGGTTATCGGACTTGTTCCGGATGATGAAGAGCTTCTTGTTTCGGCGCTGAAGGGTGAAATCGCGGTTTCAAACGAAAATTCAAGAGCAGGTACGGCATTTCGTAATATTGCGGCAAGAATTGACGGAGAAGAAGTACCCGTTATGGATTTTGAGGTTAAGGAAGGATTCTTTACAAGGCTTAAAAGGCTTTTTGGAGGGTAAAATAAAAAAGGGAGGTATTTTCATGAACATAGCGTTAATAGCACACGACAAAAAGAAAGAACTTATGGTGCAGTTTTGTATAGCCTATTCAGGTATATTATCTCAGCACTCGTTGTATGCAACCGGAACAACCGGTAAAATGGTAATTGAGAATACCGGTCTTAATGTATACAGATTTTTGTCAGGACCGCAAGGCGGCGATCAGCAGATTGGCGCGCGTATCGCGTATAACGAGATTGACCTTGTGCTGTTTTTCCGCGACCCGCTTAATGCGGAGGGATATGAGCCTGATGTGTTCTCTCTTTTAAGACTTTGCGATATGCACAATATTCCTATCGCGACAAATTGCGCTACTGCCGAGGTTCTTATTCACGGACTTGAACGCGGTGATCTTGACTGGCGAGACATTGTTAATCCTAAGGATTGATTGCGTAAATACGGACGCTTCATATGAGGCGTCTCAGACTGTCGACAAATTATTATTTGTCGGCATTAAGCCTCCCCTACGAGGGGAGGGGGACCGCGTCA
>CAZWLT010000053.1:0-10158 GCA_964634915.1 uncultured Clostridium sp.
CATTCCTTTCGTCCTACTTATATTTTTCTTTAATTGTTTCGATTATCTCTTCGGGTACAAGTCCCGTCAGATCACCGCGGAATCCTGCAAGCTCCTTTACCATGCTTGAACTGATGTATGAATACTTTGTATTCGTCATCATAAACATAGTTTCAAATTCCGGATTTAACGCTTTATTAAGCAGCGCCATCTGAAATTCATATTCAAAGTCTGCCACAGTACGGAGTCCCTTAACAATCACTGTCGCATTTTTACTCGCCGCAAAGTCAACCAGAAGTCCTGTGAAGGTGTCAACCTCCACATTTTCAAGATTACTTGTGACAAGCCTTATCATGCTTACTCTTTCCTCTGCGGTAAAGAGCGGTTTTTTGCTTACGTTGCTGAGAACTCCGACAATCACCTTATCATATACACGGCTTGCGCGCTCGATGATATCAAGGTGTCCGTTTGTTATCGGGTCGAAGCTGCCAGGATAAACTGCAATTCTCATTTGTTTTTCTTCCTGTCTGGCTTACTAAAGCCGATAAATATTTATATCTTCCTGTAAATTGTGATATACGTTCTGCCGTATTTTCTCTGCCTGTAAATCTCCGGTCCGTCAAATTTATCATGAAAATCAGTATCGTCGCTTTCAAGAACTATAATACCATCCTCGCTCAGAATATCATTTTCCGAAATTGTTTTAAGCACCGGTTCTATGAAATTTTTGTTGTACGGCGGGTCAAGAAAAATTATATCGAATTTTTCATTTGTCCTTTTGGCATAGTCAAAGCATGACATATTAACTATATCACATTTATCAAGAAAATCCAGAGAGGCTGCGTTTTTCTTTATAATATCAACGGAACGCTTGTCCGTATCTATACAGACCGCCCTTTTTGCTCCTCTTGAAATTGCCTCAAAGCTCAACGCTCCGCTTCCGGCAAACATATCAAGACACACAGCGTCAGGCACAAATGTCTGTATCAGATTGAAGATTGACTCCTTGACTCTGTCAGTTGTCGGGCGGACATCATCGCCCTCAAACTCCAGAAGTTTGTGTCCTCTCCTCATTCCCGATATTATCCTCATGCAAATTCCTCCATGTTATATCTATTATATTCTATCCTACTTTTCGCAAAAGGTCAACAATGTTACTGTTTTTTTTTAGAATTTACATAAAATATCAATAGTTTTGTAAAGTATTTGATACAATGTTAACATTAATCGTCAATATCTTCCGTAAAATCAGGAATATTAACACCTCTCACATATTCATTATCCGGAACGGGAATTTTCTCATCCATTTCAGGTCCGATATAGAAGCTTGTCTGTGTGCACTGATTATACGCGGTGTTCTGGAACGCCACGCTCAGACGGTATACACTGTCGTGCATGAATGTGTAGAACTTGTGGTCCGTAAGCTCTGTTGTTGTATAGATACGAAGCTCTGTGTCATCTTCATTTCTCCACACAGCTTCTTCTCTCCAGTCGCCAAGAATATCCGCCTGTATACACGGCGTGCCCTTCTTCCAGTTATTTGAAAGAACTCCGCTCGGATTTAATATCGTTTTTAGTTTATTATTCTCATAATCCCACTTATATATTTTAGGATATCCGACTTGCTTTTCATCATCAAATTCGTGGTCAAGCAATTCACGGATAAGGTCGCCGTCCCACCATATTGCAAAGTTTATGGATTGGGGACCATGCTCGTTTATCATTTCGCCTTCCATTGTGAAGATGCCGTCGTCCATTACCCAACACTGATTGCCTACATATCTCGGGTCAATCTTTGCGCAAAGTCCGCGCGTTGTGTCGCGGCCTGTATAATTACCCCACTTAATCTCGCCTGTCGCGGGGTCGCGCACTTCATATCCGTATTCGGCGTGCTCATGCTCGTGAATCTGGAAGAAGTCAAGATTTGGCGTATTTGGCGTGAAATTGCCGAGATTCATACAGTCGCCATGCTCAAGACCTGTTGAATAAATACCTGTGCCGTCATGGTCAACAGCCATTGCGCCGTATACAATTTCATCAAGCCCGTCGCCGTCAATATCGCCAACGCCAAGGTTATGATTACCCTGATTTGTATATTCAATATTCTGCTCCTTGTTTGCAAGGAATTTCCATCTCTTTACCAATCTGTTATCGATTACATCATATGCGACAAGAACTGTCGGACAGCCGTGGTCATAATAACCTCTGCACATAACAACGCTTGGATTTTCACCGTCAAGATACGCGACGCACGCAAGGAAACGGTCTACCCTGTTACCCCAGTTATCGCCCCATTCCGCCACATTGCCGCGCGGCGGGTCATAGTCAACCGTATCCATAATTTCACCGGTTTCACCATTGAACAGTGTCAGATATTCAGGGCCTTCGATAATAAATCCGTCCTTATTTCTGTAATCCGCGTCTTTATCGCCGATTATATTGCCCTTACCGTCCGCTGTACCGTCGGCAGTTTTGCAGACAAGCTCAGCCTTACCGTCATTATTAAAGTCATACACCATAAACTGTGTATAATGCGAGCCGCTTCTTATATTTTTTCCGAGATTAATTCTCCAAAGCTTCGTGCCGTCAAGTTTATACGCGTCAAGCAGACATTCGCCTGTAATACCCTTGTGTGAATTGTCCTTACCGTTCGCGTCCCAGCGGAGAATAATCTCATATTCGCCGTCACCGTCAAGGTCGGCAACAGACGCGTCATTTGCAGTATACGGATATGACGCGCCTGACGGGTCAACAAAGTTTTCAGGCTTATCAAGAGGAATAGAAATATACGGCGCGTCAACAACGTTCACTGTTACGCCTGTCTTTTCAGCCTTGTCACCCTTTACCGCCTTGATTGTGTATACATCGTCCACGCGTCCGTCCTTATCAAGGTAATTTGTTGAATCCGTTATTACATCTGAAATTCTTTCGCCGTTACGGAGTACAATAAAGTTGATATCCTGCTCATATTCATACGCGTTCAATCTCCAGCTCAGGAATACGCCGTTCTCTGTTTTCATCGCAACCGCGCCGCGTCCGAGTGTTTCCATCTTACGCTTTTTCGGCTGCGCCTCCATATCTATTGTTACCTCGCTACGTTCTGTTATACCGCTTGTTGTAACGGCTTCAACAGAATAAATAAACGGAACATTTGTAACAACCTTATCGTCAATGAATTTATTTTCTGTTGTCCTGCCTATGTACTTATATATACCGTACGGCGCTTTCTGATATATGTTATACCATACGGCTTCCTTTATTCCGTCCCATATAAGCGTAACTGAATTTGCCGTTTCACGCGCGTCAAGACCGTTAATCTTCGCCGTTACCTTATTGCCGTCGGAAACCTCCACGTTAACCCTTGATACCTTTTGGCTGCAAAATTTCTGCGCGTAAACCGCGCAAACAGTATATTCAAACTTTTGGCAAAGCTCAACATCATTATCAACAAATTCCTCAACCGGAATATATGATATTTTTTCAACCTCGTTATTTTTTGCCGGATTTATACGCGTCACCTTGTATCCGATTACGCCCTCTGCCTTATCCCATGTAAGCTTTACCGAACACTCCCTGCGTTTTGCGGTGATTTCGCGCTTTAATCCGGTAATCTCCGCGTCACGCTTTGGAGCAATATCAATACTGTTAAGACATGTATGTCTGCCCTCCATGAAAGCAAACTCTATTTTTCCGTCAGTAACCTTTACGGGCGCAACATTTTCAATAACGCTATTGCACTTTACCCATGCTCCCTGCTTTTCTCCGTTCATTGTCCAGAACGTCATGACATCGCCTTCGTCAACATAGTCGCCTGTTGAAACACGGACTATGTACTCGCCGTTTTCCGCGTCAACAGTAAACGTGTTGCCGTCCATGAACAAGAAATCGCGGTTAAGCTCCTTTTCACCCTCGGTTCTTTCAACAGCCTTCGCTTCCTTCAAAAGCCCGAAGCCTTTTTCTTTTGAATAAAGAGATTTGTCTGTTACCTTTGTATAACCTTCCACAGGAGGTTTTTTACCAAAATCAAAGCTTGCCTCTTTCATAAATATCAAATTCCTCTCTAAAAAATACATTACTCTCATTATACACCAAAAATTTGAATTAATAAAGACTTTTTAGAGATATTTTTAATTTTTTCAATGTTTTATTGAAGTTCATCAAGACTTTTGAATACATAACCCTCTTTTTTCGCGTAATTTATTATATCCTCAAGCGCGTTTGCGTTATCGGATGACACCGCGTGCAGCAAGAGTATTGCTCCGTCATGCAGATAAGGTGTCACCTGTGATATGGCATATTCCCTGCCCTTCTGCATATTTATATCCCAATCCTTATACGCAAAGCTCCACAAAATCGTTTTATAACCCATATCCTTTGCTATCGCAAGCACTCTTTCGCTGTATTCCCCCTCCGGCGGACGCATATATTTCATCGAAACGCCATACATTTCCTCACATTTATTATTAAGGTCGGATAATTCCTTTTTCACCGTTTCAACGGACTGCTTGGGCAGATTAGGATGATTTACCGTATGATTTCCAACAATATGTCCGTTATCTATCATGCGCCGCACAAGCTCCTGCTGATTTTCAAGATACGGTCCTGTAACAAAAAACGCGGCGGGAGTCTGCGTTTGCTCAAGCACGTCAAGTATTTTTGACGTGTAGCCGTTTTCATATCCCTCATCAAATGTCAGATAAAGACTTTTCGGGTTCTTTTCATCAATATACCAGCAATCATACTTTCGCATCAGCTCCTTCTGCTTTGCCGGTATATCCGGAGCCTTGCCCTTTTTTTTCACAAATCCCCATCCCTGCCCTTCTCCGTTCATCTGCTCATACGTAATCTTTTCATTTTGTGTATTTTCATTTTGCGTGTTTTCATTCATCGCCGGTTTTACCGCTCCGCAGCCGTTAAGCATAAATGCCGCGCATATTATTACCGGTATTATTTTCTTCATTTTTATCATCCTTTCATTTTTATTAATATTGACCATTTAAAAATCAAAAATAATGTTGAATTTTAAAAGATTTTGGTATATAATAAATATATAACTTTTTAGGGGGATTGAAATGTCTACATCACATGATTTCGAAAGCAGACGCCGCGAACGCAGAAGACGCGAACGTCTGAGAAAAAAACGTATACGCGCGGCGGTCATACTGATTGCTTTAATAGGTATAATAGTTCTTATATGCATAGGTATTTCGATGCGCTCCAACGGCGGAGATGAAAACGCTTCGACCGATACGGCGCAGCTTGAAACAACACAGCAGCCATCTTCTGTGCCGACTATTGCCCCATTGGCAAAAACATCAAATATACCGTCCGCATCAGAAAAAAATGATTTGCTCAGCATTATAACCGAATCGGGTCAGGAAAAATATTGCTATCTGACGTTTGATGACGGTCCTACGGAAAATATAACTCCGCAGATTCTTGACATACTGCGGCGATACAACATTAAGGCAACTTTCTTCCAGATTGGTTCTCTCATCGAGGCAAATCCGGATATGGCGAGACGCGTTTATGAAGAAGGTCATCTTATCGCAAACCATTCGTCCGGACATAACTATGAAAAATTATATGCGTCCGAAGAATCTTTTATGAACGAAATCAACAATTGCTATGAAGCAATAAAAAATGTTACGGGTGAAGAAGAGCCCTTTAAGCTTGTACGTTTCCCCGGCGGCGGATATAATTCTTCAGCCGACAGCTACTCACCGATAAAGCAGCAATGTAAAGAGGCGCTGAAGGAGCAGGGATTCTATTACTGCGACTGGAATGCCCTTAACGGCGATGCTGAAGGCAAAAAGAAAAACGCGCAGGAATTACTTGAATACCTCAAATCAAATCTTGACGGCGAAAGCAATGTAGTTGTGCTTATGCATGACGCGGCGGCAAAGCAGACAACAGCAGATGCGCTTGCTTCAATCATTGAATACTTTATAAGCGAAGGTTATACATTCCACAGACTTGATGATATCGATTTCCAAACGGGAGTATCGGAAGCGTCAGCGGCGGAAACTTCCGCGCAGACGGAGTCGTCAGCTCAAGCTTCATCAGAGTCGGCAGATTCTCCGTCCGCTTCATCAACAGCATCGCCGTCCTCTGCGGCGGACAGCGCGGACAGCGTATCAACTGCCGCCCCGTCAACATCAAGACCGACAGCGATTCCTTCAAACTCAGGCGGCACTTCAATTATAATTCAATAAACAATTAAAAACGGGCTGCCGCGAAATAAACCTAAAATATCGCGTAAAAAAACTCCCAAAAACAGCTGAAATTGAAGCTGTGATTTGGGAGTTTTACTTTGCCGCAAGGGCGTGTTGCGCGGCAACAAACGCCGCAGCAGACAGGCGGCGGACACCTGCCGTTATATTTCTAATTCTACGGCAGCGCCCTTTTTCAGTGACTTCTTCACATCCAGAATACGTTGATTCTCAGAGCCGCGGAACTGCAATCTTAAATTCTTTTTTTCCTCAACAAACGCGCCGTCCACAAGCACATCCGTAAGTTCCAGTATATTACGTGATGTTTCTGTTAATTCTTCAAACGTAAAGCCGCTATAACACCATATAGACTTATTTGGATAACGCTCTTTCACGGTTCTTACTATGTTATATACAGTTTCCCTGTTTTCCTCTTCAAACGGCTCACCGCCCAAAACGCTAAGTCCGTCAATATATTCTTTATCAAGCGCCTCTAAAATTTCGTTCATAGTGCTTTTACCGAACCGATTACCGTATTCAAAATCCCATGCTTCACTGTTAAAACAGCCCTTGCAATGTCTTCTGCATCCGCTTACAAACAACGATACTCTCACACCGTGACCGTTTGCTATATCCGTCTTTTTTATTGCCGCATAATGCATAATCCGCTCCTCCTTTTATAATATTTTTTAGTCTGCAAAAACGTCAGGATATTATTGATCCTGACGTTTCGGTTTTTTCCTCTTACAGATGCAATACTCTGCTCTTGATTTCCTTTGTCTTTCCCGTATTCCAGAAATTCTCTCCGAGATATCCGCATGTGCGGCGAGTCACATTCATCTTGCTGTGGTCCTTATTATGACACTGCGGGCATTCCCATTCCATATCATCATTAATTATAATTTCTCCGTCATATCCGCACTCCTGACAGTAATCTGACTTTGTATTGAATTCACCGTACTGAATGTTATCATAAATGTACTTGACAAGCGTTTCAAGCGCTGGCAAATTATTCTGCATATTCGGAATTTCGACATATGAAATCGCGCCGCCAAGCGAAATATTCTGAAATTCACTCTCGATATCAAACTTCTTAAAAGCATTGATATTTTCTCTTACATCAACATGATAAGAATTTGTGTAATATCCCTTGTCCGTTACATTTTTGATTTCGCCGTACTTTTCGCGGTCTATTCTCGCAAAACGATAGCAAAGAGTTTCCGCGGGAGTACCGTAAAGGCTGAAGCCAAGTCCGGTTTCATCCTTCCACTGCTGTGCCGCGTCACGCATATGGCACATTACTTTAATCGCGAATTCCTTGCCTTTGCCGCTTGTCTGGCTTTCGCCGGTCATCAGATAGGTAAGCTCATAAAGTCCGATATATCCAAGCGACAGCGTCGAGTATCCGTCATGAAGATACTTGTCAATCTTTTCGCCTTTTTTAAGACGCGCTATTGCGCCATACTGCCAATGAATCGGGCTGACGTCCGAAAGCGTGCCCTCCAGCGCCTTATGACGGCACATAAGCGCCTCACGGCAAAGGTCAAGTCTTTCATCAAGCAGCTTCCAGAATTTTTTTTCATCGCCGTTTGCGATGATACCAATCTGAGGAAGATTTATACTTACAACTCCCTGATTGAAACGTCCTTCCCATTTATAGTTACCGTTTTCATCTTTCCACGGCGAGAGGAACGAGCGGCAGCCCATCGGTCCAAAGACGCTGCCTTCATAATTTTCACGCATTTTCTTTGCGGATATATAGTCAGGGTACATTCTCTTCGCGCTGCACTTCACGGCAAGTTTTGTCACATAGTCATATTTGCCGCCCTTAAGGCAATTATTTTCGTCAAGCACATATACCAATTTAGGGAACGCCGGCGTTACATATACACCCTGCTCGTTCTTTATACCCTCAAGTCTTTGACGAAGTATTTCCTCAATTATTCTGACATTTTCATCAACGTATTCGTCGTTTTCGTCTATATACATAAACAGTGTCACAAAAGGCGACTGACCGTTTGTTGTCATAAGCGTATTAATCTGATACTGGATTGTCTGCACGCCTGACTTCAGTTCGTCATCAACGCGCATATCGACTATATTCTGTATAGATTGCTCGTCAAGAGTATCGTTAAACCTCTCTCTTGCTTCCTTTTCAAACTTGTCACGGCTCTTTCTCAGGTATTTGCCGAGATGCGCGACATTTACCGACTGTCCGCCGTACTGGTTGCTTGCAACAGCCGCGATAATCTGCGTTGTTACCGTACAAGCAACCTGAAAGCTCTTTGGCGACTCAATCATTTTACCGTTCATAACTGTGCCGTTATCGAGCATATCTTTAATATTTATAAGACAACAGTTGAATATCGGCTGAATGAAATAATCGGCATCGTGGAAATGCAGTATTCCGTTATCATGCGCCATTGAAATATGCTCCGGAAGCAGCATACGTCTTGTCAAATCGCGTGATACCTCGCCGGCAATATAATCTCTCTGTGTTGAGGCGTGAATAGTATTCTTATTCGAATTTTCCTCCGCAAGCTCCTTATTCTCGTTTTTGATAAGCTTTAGAATCGATTCATCAGTCGTGTTGGATTTTCTCAAAAGACTTCTCTGATATCTGTATATCATGTACTTCTTTGCAAGCACATATTTGTTATGTCCCACGAGCGTGCTTTCAATGATATCCTGAATTGTTTCAACAGGAATTACATCGCCCGTAATCTTTTCAACATTCTCTATAGCTTCATCAATTATCTCATCGCTGGCTTTCTGTGAGTTCTCAACCTCCACATTGGCTTTCCTGATTGCCGCGGTTATTTTGTCAACCTCATAACTCACAATCCGCCCGTCACGCTTTTGTACCTTCATCGTTCATTTCCTTTCTTAATCCGCTATATATAGTGGTTTAGGTCCGTAATACCCCCAAAAAAATCTGCGTCATAACGCACCGGTCAAGATGTTTTCGCGTCTTTTCCGTGCAAATAATACTGATTTTAAAACACTACATTTTGTGTTGTTACGTTTGCCAATCTCAATATCTTGTAGCATATTATACCATACAGATTAATCAAATGCAACATGTTTTAGTTTACAAAATAAAGACAAAAAGTGATAAAATTCGTCTTTTTTGTAAAGATAATGTAACTTGACAATCGCAAAGCAAGGTTTTACAAGGATTTTTATGTTAACTATAAAATGAATATTTATTCCATGCAATTTACACAAAAAAAGAAACTGCCTTTTGGGCAGTTTTCATGATTGCTATTTATTCTCCTTTGTTCGCTTTATAATTTTCAGTCTTGTATGTTCTTCGCGTTCTTTTTCTTCAAGCGCGTTCTGAATTTCCTTTGAAAGATTTTCATAAAGCGGAATTGTTATATTTTCAAGCGCGTTTGCTCTTTTTTGCGTTTTTTTGATATTCATGGCAAGACGATATATTGCATTCTCTATTTCAGTAAGGCGCACCGTCATAATTTTGACCTGCTCAAATTTTATGCTCGCCTCGTCAAGCGCGGACGACGTGCCGCCGAAGCTATATACCGGTCTGCCGGTCTGAATATCGGATTTTACAACAGGTATCTCAACACCCATTACGCTTCGCAAATCAATTCTGATACTATCCTCAAGAACTGCTGAATGAGCCAGATTTTGCACTTTGCTTACGCCCATAATAACATTCGCGTATTCGAGCGCCCTATATGCCGCGGCAAAGGTTTCCTCGATTTTGGCCTCAACCTCCTTTGCCTCCTCTATCAGAAGCATCATTTCTCTGATGAGGATATTTCTCTTTTTATCAAGCATTTCATAGCCCTGTTTTGACAAGCGCAACGTATTCTTTGCCATCATAAGATTACCCTTTGTCGGCGCTAAATTCTTCTGCATAATATCCTCTCCTTTTGATGAGATAAATTATTCTTCTGCCGGTTTATAATACTTTTCAAGTATCTTATCATTAACACGGTCA
>CAZWLT010000054.1:0-9907 GCA_964634915.1 uncultured Clostridium sp.
AAAGCACGGCGGCTGCGGTGAGTGTCAGACATCATGCCAGTCAGCATGTAAGACATCATGTACAGTTGCAAATCAGAAGTGTGAAAATGCAAACAATTAATTGTTTTGCCGGATAAATGAACAGTAAAGGTCAATCATCGGCTTTTTTAGTCGATGATTTTCTGTTAATTTAAGAAGAATTTATAATTGGGGAGTTTTCAAAAGTGATACATAAGTTTAAACAGCTTGGAATGAATATTGTTATGGACATATATTCCGGCGCGGTTCATGTGGTTGACGATGTTATGTATGATATGCTTGATTACATTCTTGAACCGTTTATGGCAGAAAGAGTATGTCCGGATTATATAAAAGAGGGTATGAAGGACAAGTATCCGGAAGATGAAATAGAAGAAAGCTATACGGAAATTTGTACGCTTGTAAGCAACGGTCAGCTTTTTGCAGATGACTGTTATGCCGATATAGCTAAGAATTGGAACAAGAAGTCTGTTGTGAAGGCGCTTTGTATCCATGTTGCTCACGACTGCAATTTAAGATGTAAATATTGCTTTGCTGATACCGGTGAATTCCACGGCGGCAGAAGTCTTATGAGCGCTGAAGTGGGTAAGCAGGCTATTGACTTTGTTATAAAGAACAGCGGCAGCAGACATAACATTGAAATCGATTATTTCGGCGGTGAACCGACACTGAATTTTGATGTTGTAAAGGAAATTACTGAATATGCCAAAGAACAGGGTAAGCTGCACGATAAGAATTTTCGTTTCACAATAACAACAAACGGACTTCTTTTAAATGACGAAATAATGGACTATATCAACGAAAACATGTCTAATGTCGTATTGAGTATAGATGGTACAAAGGAAACGAATGACAGGGTAAGATACCGTGTGGACGGCAGCGGCTCATATGATGCAATCGTTCCTAAGTTCCAAAGATTGGCGGAAAGCAGAAATCAGGATAATTATTATGTCCGCGGCACATTTACCGCATATAATCTTGATTTTTCAAAGGATGTAATTCATCTTGCCGACCTTGGCTTCAAGCAGACAAGCGTTGAGCCGGTTGTTGCGCCTTATACAGAGGAGTATGCACTGAAACCCGAACATGTTGAAAAGATATGCGAAGAATATGATAAGCTGACAGAAGAATATGTAAAACGATATGACGAGGGCAGGGGATTTAACTTCTTCCACTTCATGGTTGACCTTGACCAGGGACCTTGCGCTATAAAGAGATTGTCAGGCTGCGGCGCGGGACATGAGTATATAGCAGTAGCGCCTAACGGCGATATTTATCCTTGTCATCAGTTCGTTGGTAATGAGGATTTCAAGATGGGTAATGTCGCAGGTGACAGTCTTGATGAGGAAATAAAGACTCGGTTTGAACGCTCTAATGTATATACAAAGGATAAGTGCCGGGACTGTTTTGTAAAATTCTATTGCAGCGGCGGATGCAGCGCAAATGCGTATAATTTTAATAAGGATATCAACAAGCCATATGAGCTTGCGTGTGAATTCCAGAAAAAACGTCTTGAATGTGCAGTAGCAATTGAAGCACACAAAAAATTAAGTAAATAAAATTTTAAGGAGGAATATACAATGATACACAAGGGTTTTAAAATGAAGCTTTATGAGGGTATGGAAGCCGAGTACGAAAAAAGACACAACGAGCTTTGGCCTGAAATGAAGGACATGATTCATGAGCATGGCGGTAAGAACTACTCAATCTATCTTGATAAAGAAACTTTAGTTCTTTACGGCTATATTGAGATTGAGGATGAAGAGCTATGGGCAAAAGGCGCCGACACGGCTATCAACAGAAAGTGGTGGGATTTCATGGCTGACATTATGGAAACAAATCCGGACAACAGTCCTGTTTCAACAGATCTTGATTTGCTTTTCCATCTTGATTGATAAAAATGAATATTTTTAGAAATAGGGGGTAATAATAGTATTGACCTCACAAAATACATTATGCTTCCGGTCTTAAAGACCGGCAAAATAACCCCCTTATTTGTGAAAAGAACAACTGCAAAAATGCAGTGTTCTTTTTTTGAAAAAAGTAAAAATGGAGGAAAGGATGGGATTCGAACCCACGAACGGGGTAAACCGTTACAGCATTTCCAATGCTGCGCCTTCAACCACTCGGCCACCTCTCCGCAACGTGATTTATTATACCACATATGCGGAGAAAAGTCAAGAAAATTAAATAAGCATACCGCAATGCGATATGCTTATTTTAAAAATGTAATTCTATAAAATTACTTATTCTTCTTGTTTGTTTTTCTTTCCTGTGCGGCAACTGCCTTAGCCTTCATATCTGATTCTCTCCACGCGGCCCAGAATGTGCTTGCAATAAAGATTGATGTATATGCGCCGGCAAGAATACCTACGATTAGCGGAAGAGCGAAATCTTTAATTGTAGAAACACCAAGGATATAAATAAGAACAATTGTTATAAGCGTTGTAATTGTTGAATTGATAGTTCTGCCAAGTGTTTCATTTATACTTCTATCAGTCATTTCCGAAATAGTTTCATTCTTCTTGCGTGACTTCTGATTCTCACGGATTCTGTCAAAGATAACGATTGTGTTGTTGATTGAGTAACCGACAACTGTCAGCATTGCTGCAATAAATGTTGTGTTAAGCGGAATATTTGTAATTGAATATACAGCAGCCATAACAACAACGTTGATTGCAAGCGCAACAACCGCCATAACGGCGCTTTTCCACTCAAAACGAATTGCAATATAGACAAGAATACATATAATCGCAAGTATTGTGTAAAGCAATGCTTTCCTCTGGATTTCCATACCAAAGCTTGCCGATGCGGAAGAAACAGAAATCAAATCCTCGTCTGTGAGAGAATACTTGTCTTTAAGCGCATTGAATATTTCTGTCTTTACATTATCCTCAACGGGGGGAGTCTTAATGACAGCTATCTGGTCATTAGAACCCTTCTGTACAGTTGCTGAAACTGTATCGGTAGTGCTTGCCTGTACAAGGTCAACAATTTCCTTGTTGTCAAAATCTGTGTGCATGTTAACCTGCATTCTTACACCGCCCATGAATTCAACGTCAAAGTTAAATCCGCCGTGAATAAAATATGTTACTATACCGGCTACAATAATCAGTGCGGGAATAATAACGAATTTCCATCTGTTTTTAGTTAGCTCCTTCATTATGCTTCCGCGCCTCCTTTGTTAGATTTCACTCTGTAGAACAAGCTTCTCTTTTCAATACCGATACCCATAAGCTGTTTTAAAAGGAACTTAGTGATAACGATAGCTGTGAACATACTTAGTATAACACCGATACCAAGAGTTGTTGCAAAGCCTGTTACTGTACCGATTCCTGAAATGTAAAGAACTACGCAGGAAATGATTGTTGTAATGTTAGAGTCAAGAATTGCGGAGAAAGCCTTATCAAAGCCTGACGTAATTGAAGCCTTGATAGTCTTGCCAATCCTTAATTCTTCCTTCATTCTCTCGAATATAATACAGTCAGCATCGACCGCCATACCTATCGAAAGCACGATACCGGCAATACCCGAAAGACTCAGGTTTACATGGAACAATCCCATTGCAAGACCGATAAGACCAACATAAATGAGTAATGAGATATCCGCGATAAGACCCGGAATTCTATACATGATAACCATAAATATCATGATAAGAATAATACCGATTGCCGCTGCAATAAGGCTTGTTTTAAGCGCGTCAGGACCAAGCTCCGCGCCTACGGTATCCTTTGAAACTACAGTAAGGTCAAACGGAAGCTGACCCGATTTAATCTGGTTTGCAAGTGTTTCTGCCGTTTCGGGAGTGAAGCTGCCCGAAATTACACATGAGTCTGAATTGATTTCTTCAGAAACTCTTGGGTTAGAAACCTCCTCGCCGTCCATCTGGATTGAGATGTAGTTTTTGTTTTCGCTTGCGCGCGCGGCGGCCGCCTTTGTGGCGTCAGCGAACTTTTGCTTTGCTTCTGCGTTGAATTCAACCTTCACGTATGGAATCGATGAACCGTTTTCATCAACCTTACCATACTGGTATGAAGCATCCTTGATATCTGTTGCGCCGTCAAGTACAACATTGCCGTCAGCATCATTGAATGTAAGCTTCGCGACGTTACCAAGAAGATTTGCCGCCTCGTCAGTATTTGTTACTGATGGAATTTCCACTGTGATTTTACCGGCTTCACCAAGCGATATACGCGCTTCCGTATATCCGGCATTTGTCATACGAGTCTGGAAAATTGATTCAACAATCTTCATCTGATCTTCTGTTGGCGCATCCGCGTTAGCTTGGAAAGTGATAACTGAACCTCCTGCCAAGTCGATGCCTTTTTTGATACCCTGTTCACCGAATGCGCCGTCATATGAATATCCTGCAACATTAAAGCCGATAAAAGCCACATAGTTAAGGATTAATGCAAGTACAACGATGAAACAAAGAGTAACGATGCTCTTTTTTTTCATTTGAGTCTCCATTCCTTTCTTTACAGGTTTTCAATTAATCATTAAAAACCCATTATAAATAGCATAAAGCTATTATACAACTAACCGCAAAGTTCGTCAATAGAATTTATATTACTATAATGTAACAAAAAGGTTACAATACGATTAAAAAACGGAATATTTACATATTATATGACTATCAATTGCCGCGTGTTTTATGTAAAAAATTGTCTTGACATATTGCGTATTTGCTATAAAATAATATTAGACATTCAGTATAGGAGAAAAACATGGACAGAAAAGAAAAAATACTTGCTTATATCAGCTCGAAAGAATATATTCCGCTTAAATTTAACGAGCTTATAACGGTGCTTGATGTTCCAAAAGAGGCGGAGGATGAATTATCCGCAATTCTTGAGGAATTATGTATCGAAGGGAAAATATACGAAACAAAAAAGGGAAGATATGTTTCATCCGGTTCGGACGGTACATGCTTTGCCGGAAAATTGAGATGCAATGCTAAAGGCTTCTTCGGATTCCTTATATGTGATGACGAAGATGAAGAAGATGTTTTTATAGCCGGTGATAATATGGCTGATGCGCTGCACGGCGACAGGGTGCTTGTCCGTATTGATAAAAAAACAAACAGATTCAATCACCGTGAAGGACACGTTATAAGGGTGCTTGAACGTCACAACAAGATTGTTGTCGGCGTTATATATAAGGAAAAAGACGGATATTTCCATCTTTGCCCCGATAATCGTCAGATATACACAAAAATCAGCATTGCGGCGGACAGGGCAATCACTGCGCGGATTGGTGACAGAGTGGCTGTCAGCATAATCAAATACACTGAAAAAGGGAAGGTATTCGGCGAGGTTATCAGTGTGCTCGGAGAAGAACAATCATTAAAGAGTTGTATTGAGGGTATTTTAATAGAAAATAATATCAAACAGGAATTCGACAGAGAAACTATAGCTGAGGCTTACAAAATACCGCAGCGTGTCGAAAAAAAACAGCTTGACGGCAGGGAAGACCTGCGTGATATGCTTATATTCACTATTGATGGTGATGATGCGAGAGATTTTGACGATGCCATATCGCTTTCGATAATGGAAAACGGCAATTATTACCTTGGCGTACACATTGCCGATGTATCGGAATATGTCACAGACGGCAGCGCGCTTGAACACGAGGCATATGAACGCGGTACAAGTGTATATCTTGCAGACAGGGTTATTCCGATGCTGCCTGTCAGTCTTTCAAATGGTATATGCAGTCTTAACCCAAAGACGGACAGACTGACGTTATCTGTATTTATGGAAATAACAGGTGACGGACAGGTGCTTAGTCACAAGCTGTGTAAATCGGTTATATGCTCAAAGGAAAGAATGACATATAATAATGTAAACAAAATTCTGGAAGAAAATGACAGTGAGCTTTGCAATCGTTACAGCTATATGATACCGACACTTAAACTTATGGAGGGGCTTGCGCAAATACTGCGAAAAAAAAGAGATACAAGAGGCGCGATTCAATTTGATTTTCCGGAAAGCCATGTTATTGTAAATGATGCCGGAGAGCCGATTGAAATTGAAAAGGAAATACGCGGCACATCAAATAAGATGATTGAGGAATTTATGCTCGTCGCAAACGAAACTGTTGCGGAATATGCGTTCTGGGCGGAAATTCCGTTTATATTCCGTAATCATGAAGCGCCGTCACTTGAAAAAATAAAGACCTTTAACGCTTTTATATTGAAATTTGGTATAGCAATCAAAGGTAAAATTGACCGTGACAATCCGATAAAACCAAAGGCGCTGCAAAAGGTACTTGATGAAGTTAAGGATACGCCGGAGGAAAGAATTGTTTCATCAACGATGCTGCAATCTCTGATGAAAGCGAAATACAGCGAGGAAAATCTCGGTCATTTTGGTCTTGCGGCAAAATATTACTGTCATTTTACATCACCTATAAGACGATATCCCGATCTTGCAATACACAGAATTTTAAAAAAATTTCTTGATGGCACATTGACACAGGACATGATATCGTATCTGAACGGATATGTTGCGGCAGCCGGCATAAAGTCAAGTGAATGTGAAGTTAATGCAGAGCATACTGAACGTGATGTCGATGACCTTATGAAAACGGCGTACATGAGCAGCTTTATCGGCGAAAGCTTTGAGGGCATTGTAGCTAATGTTACAAGTTTTGGTATGTTTGTCGAACTGGAAAACAGTGTTGAGGGACTTATAAGGCTTGAAAACATGACGGATGACTATTATGAATTTGACGAAAAATCCAATTCACTGATCGGCAGACGTAAAAAGAGAATATATACCGCCGGTGACGTTGTTAATGTGGCGCTTGCCCGCGCTGACATACTGTTAAGACAGATAGACTTTGTGCTTGAAAAGGATGCAAACAAAAAGCTGCTGAAATCATTTGAAAAGAAAGAGGAAAAGCCGAAAGCTCACAAACACAAGAAAAAATATAACAAAAAGAAAAAGAAAAACCAATATGGACAAATTTGAAATTATAATTACAACATTACAATATATAAAGCCATTCCATAAACAGAATGGCTTTTTATATTTGTTTTATTATATAAGCGCGTCGCAAAGCGCGTTCAGACTGTCAATATCCGAATCCTTCATTTTTGTTTTGATTGTAACTGTCGGCTCAACCACATTTACATTTTTCATACCGGAAATCATAGACAACATTGTTTTTGCCGCAACAGGCGCCCATGAACCGTTTTCGATAATTCCGATTGTTCTGTTCTGATACGCCTTTTCTTTCAGATGATTCAGAAAATGCTCCATAGGAGGGAATAAACCTCCGTCATAGCTTGCTGCCGCAAGAACGAGTCTGTCATATCTGAACGCGTCCTCAACAGCCTCAGCCATATCATCTCTTGAAAGGTCTGTAATGGCAACCTTTTGGGCGCCCTTGCTTTCCAGCATTTCTTTAAATTTTTGAGCAACCGCTTTTGTATTACCGTGCATTGATGCGTATGCGATAAATATACCTTTATCTTCAGGCTCGTAACTACTCCATGTGTTGTACTTATCAAAATAATACGGTATATTTTCATTTAAAATAGGTCCATGCAAAGGACAGATTGTTATAATTTCAAGAGGCGCTGTCTTTTTCAGCAACGTCTGTACAGGTCCGCCATATTTTCCCGCTATGTTAAAATAGTATCTTCTCGCTTCACAAGTCCAGTCCTCATCTGTATCCAAAGCGCCGAATTTGCCAAACGCGTCTGCTGAAAACAGAATTTTTTCACTTTCTTCATATTCAAGCATAACCTCCGGCCAATGCACCATAGGCGCCGTTATAAAACGCAGCGTATGGCTGCCAAGCGAAAGTTTTTCGCCTTCTTTTACGGTTATAACCATATCGGCGGGGAAGTCGGCAAACTGCGGTAACATCGACGCGGCTTTTACTGTCATAACAAGTTTTGTCTGCGGATATTTTGCGGCAAAATCCGCGATACTTCCGGAATGATCCGGCTCAAGGTGTGAAACAATGAGGTAATCCGGTGTTCTGCCATTAAGCGCTGTATCAAGATTTTTCATCCATTCCTCAGACTTTCTTGAATCTACAGTATCCATTACCGCAACTTTCTCATCCATGATGATATATGAATTATACGAAACACCATTGGGAATGATATACTGGCTTTCAAACAAATCCAGCTCCTTGTCATCAACGCCAATATATTTAACTGAATCAGAAATTATAGTTTTCATTAGCTTTTCTCCAATCATAAATTTTTCATGTGTTAATTTAATAATATTAATAGCATAATATTATTTTACTTCTTGTAGCTTTTAAAGTCAAGTAAAAAAAACAGTGTTTTTTATATATTTATTATATATGATTGAGATTTTGCTAAATTATGCGCTATAAAACAATCTACGCGCTTGCGGCGGTTTTTCCGAGCGCGTTGCAATTTGTAACGGCTTCGTCATCGGGAGCGTCGTTTGCGATAACGCTTTCACACACCAAGTTTGCGCCCGCCGCGTTTACGCGTTCCTCCCAAGAGCGCATCCAGTCGCCGCCGCCCCAGCCGTATGAACCGAAAAGCGCGACGTTCTTGCCTGACAGCTTGCCCTCAAGCTCCGCGAAGAACGGCTCAAATTCGCCCTCCTCAAGCTCCTCCGCACCCATAGCGGGGCAGCCTAAAATAAGCGTGTCATATTCCGCCGACTCGTCCGCCGTTATCTCGGAAACATTAAAAATCTTTGTTTCACTGTTTACTTCATTTGCGCCGTCCATTACCGCCTGCGCCATAGCCTCGGTATTGCCGGTGCCGCTCCAATAAATAATTGCTGTTTTACTCATTATATAAAAACCTCCTTATAAATTTATATAATTAACAGACCTTACGCCTGATAATTTACTATGCCGCGCAGAAAATCTGCGCGAGTGTTCTGCCTGCGGATATGCGTTTTAACACCGCGCGTCTGCATACGCTGTATCGGTTAAACAATTCCTTTGCCTCCTCCGCGTTGTGATAAACCTTCCAGTCGCCGGTAAGCAGACACTGTTCCCGATTGATAAAGCCCTGTATATCGCATAACGGGTAGCCGAGAAAAGCGCCTATCTCGTGCGGAAAATTTTCATTTTTCAATCGTCTTTTCAAAACATCTATGTATGCTTTAAGCGCAAATTCCCTCGGATACCCGACAGATTTCAGAAAAGCTGAAACCTCGTCCTTTTGCAGATATTTTCTTAGCTTTTCTTTTCTGTAAACCATTACAAGCGCGCGTCTGTCACATTCACAAATTATTTCAAAGTAAATATCCTTTATATTCATTTCTTTGTTCAAACGATTTATTTCTGAGTGTATATTCGGAATTTTATCCTTATAGCACGCGACAATATTAGCGGGTTTTATTCCCGCAAGCGCGGGCGCGCAGTGATACGCGATTATTTTTTCAAGCATTTGGCATCCTCCCGTTATTTAAGTTATATTGTTTGAAAATACTCTGTCAGAGCTTTATTTAAGGCGCATGCGCTTGAAGAATTACAATGCTTTATTATTGCGCCCGCCTTTTGAGCCTGCTGCGTTGCCGCCAAAAGCATTTTATGCGCCACTGTTTTTGTAAAAACAATCACCATATCGGGATTGCCTATTTTACTTTTAAAATCAGTCGGACATTGCGTAAACACCTTGCATTTACAGCCGTATTTTTTACATATTTCTTTATATTTACAGTGCATCCTGTCGTGTCCGCCTACTATTACAACGCTCATTATTTCTACCTCCGTATTGCAACACAGTCTTTTAGTAATACATTGATTACATCAGTTAGTTATAACTAACCACATTGATTAGTTTACCATACCAGGTTCAAATTGTCAATATTTTTTTATAAGTTTTATTCTAATAGGGAAGCAGGAATAATATTGTCTACAATTTCCATTCGCCGCTTTG
>CAZWLT010000055.1:0-3539 GCA_964634915.1 uncultured Clostridium sp.
TTTTTTACAGATATTTCTTTTCAAACCAGTTCCATGACATCGGTTTGTCGAACAGATAGCCCTGCATTTCATCGCAGCCCATATCTTTAAGCAACTGAAATTCGTTTTCGTTTTCAACACCCTCTGCCACAATTCTTATATTTTCGCTATGACAAATCTGTGCTATAGATGATGACAGGATACGTGTTTTCGGGTCGGTTTCGATTTTATATACCATATCTCCGTCAAGTTTCAGTATATCGAATTTCAAATCAGCGAACAGATAAAGATCCGCATATCTTGAACCGAAATTGTCAATCGCAATCTGAAAACCGCGTTTTTTAAGATTGGAAAGTATATTGGCAATCTTTGCGACACCGCCCTTATCCTGTTCCTCGTTTACTTCAATTATAATCAATTCCTTCGGAATATTATAATTGAACCATATTTCCATTATATTTTCCATGAAGCCCGGACGCGTCATTGTGGTATGTGACATATTCACAGATACCGGCTTTACGTTTTTTCCTACCTTTATCCAGCCTGACAGGTATTCACACACGTGTCTGAATACATAAAAGTCTATCAGATGTATTGTGCCGTTATCTTCCATTTCAGGGATAAAATCCATAGGCGATACAAGAACCTCATCTTCATCAAAGAAACGCACAAGCGCTTCGCTGCCGCAAAATTCTTTTGTTTCAGCGGAAAATCTTGGCTGGAACCATATAACAAAACGTTCCTCGCTTATTAATTTTTTGAGCGAATCCGGTGTTGCAATAGCGGCAAAGGTATCATTTCTGAATCTGTATCTGCTTGACTTTTGATTTCTGTAGAAATACTTTTTATCAAGATACATTTTTTCATCGGCTGTTTTTATAACTTCATCAACGTCACATCCGTCTTTCTCGTACTGATAACCGATAGCCGATGTATATTCGGAATTCTCCACTCTTTTTTGCAGCGCGTCAACAAGGTCTAAAAAAGTATTCTCATCAATGTCATGGCAAAGTATAACAAATTCATCGCCGCCGACTCTGTACGCGGTCTGATTGTCAAACACTTCGAAAATAATATCGGCAAGTGATTTAAGAGCGGTATCACCCGCGTCATGACCTTTTTTATCATTTATTTCTTTAAGACCGTTCAGGTCCATATATATAACGCCGACATTTTTTTCCTTGTTTTCCTCCATTACCCTGCAATCTTCAATAAATTTGTTTCTGTTATAAAGATTGGTAAGAGTATCGATGTAGCTCATACGGCGTAAAGATTCCTCATTGCGTTCGCGTATAATCACAGACGCCATGAAATAACTGAGCGTCGCAAAGAAAAGCTCGCTTGCCGCAATTTTTTCTTCGGGAAGATTGTTTATCCCCATAAAGCCTATAATCTCATCATTATCTTCAATCGGAGCGATAACAAGCCTTTGTATATTGTTCTGGCGAAGAAATTTATATTCATTCGGGAAAGCGTCTTTTATGGTTTCAATATCTTTGACAATCACATTGCCGTTTTTTTTCATAGCGTTACGCCATATATCAATCATATGCGCGTCAGGCGGAGGAACATCAGCGATTTCTTCGCTTTTACGCCATACATACGCGTTTTTTATATCATTGCCGCCGCAGTCAAAGATATAAACCTTGTCTGCCTCAAGGGTTTTTCCTGTCAGGGCGAGAACATAATCAATAGTTTCGTTTAAAGGCTTATTTTTGTGCATCTCAATGATACAGCTTACAATAAAATGCTCCATGTTAAGACGCGTTTCAAGTTCGTGTCTTTCGCGCTCTGCATCGGTGATATCAGCAGCAATCTCAATACGGGTATCTTTTCCGTCAATCCGGATGACTTTACTTTTGAGCATATAAGTTTTTCCGGTGTCTTTATTGGTATATTTATGGATATAAAAGCCGGAATCAGTTATATCTGTTTCCGAAGGAAGGGTGCGGCAAAGCTTATCGCCAATGGCTTCAGTAACTGTCATGCCGACACAGTCGCCAAGCATTTTTTCTCCCGCGCTGTTAATATATATCAATTTTTCCGTTTCAATATCAACCGCATATATTATTTCAGAAAGTGCGTCCATAACGGCGCGTACATCAAACATATATATCCTCCTTCCGCTGACATCCATTAATACTGATTTTTATTGTATCATAATAAAGCTGCAATTTCAATGCAAAATTACATCAGCGCGAAAATAATCCCGCCTATAATCACCGCCGCGCAAAGCGTTTTATCAAACCTCGTTCAAGTATAAATTATCGAGTATCATAATTCCTGATTTTGTTTTAAATATTTTCTCGCGTATTTTTTTTATTGTATCCCTTTCCATGCCGTCCTCAAAGATATTGACAATGAAATCAGCCTCAACAAGTATCTGATAATCAATACTGTCAATATTTGAATATGTATGGTGATGACCAACAAGATATGATACTCTTTTTATAAATTCGTCGTCATAACCGATTCGCGAGAGCATTTTTTCCGCGGCGGCGGGACCTTCAATTTCCTGATAATGCCCGGAGCAGCTGCCGTATTTTTCTTCACTGATTTTGATTCCTATATCATGTACATATGCAGCGGCTTCGAGTATGCTCAAAGTTCTTTTATCAAGTTTTTCAGCTTCCGCGATAGCCTTTGCGTATCCGTGAACCTTGATAAAATGATTGATACGTTTTATGTCCCCTGCGTAGTATTTTATCATTTCAAGCGCGAGTTCTGACATTTTACCCCTCCCACGGACGTATACGATATGTTACGCCGATTCTGTCACAAATCTTGGCGCATTCCTTTTCTTCGTCCTCTGTAAGAGTTGTTGAAACAGTTGACAAAACAACCTCTTTAACATAGCGCTTCACATTTTCCGCAAAGGAAATCATCGCGTCAAATGATTCTATGCCAAACTTACTGCGCGTAAGCTCAAGATAACGCTCCTTGTTCGGAGTATTAAGGCTTATTGAAACAATGTCAATAAGACCGTCAAACATCGGCGCGGTATTCTTTTTATGGATTAAATCCGCAAGACCGTTTGTATTTATACGTATTGTTTTACCGTACTTTTCCTTTATAAATCCGCAAACCTCAAGCACATCGTCAAGACGCTCCGTTGGCTCGCCAAAGCCGCAGAATACAATTTCATTGTATTTATCAATATCAAATTTTTCAAATTCCGCCTTAACTTCATCAACAGTCGGCTCTCTTTCAAGCCACAGACTGCCCGAATTATTCATTTCGTCACGCGTCCGGCGCAGACAAAATGTACACGCGCAGGGGCATTTGTTTGTCATATTCACATACAAATTGTCGTGTACCTCATAAAGAATCACCATTAGAATTACCTTCTCCCGTTTATACTTACGTTGCATTATACCATATTACAGTAAATTATACAATGTATAATTCATACAAAAACCCGCCCTGTATAAGGCGGGTTCTAATATTGTCAATGAAAATTACTCTGCGGGATTACGATGCCGCCGTTTCGTTGATTACGCTCTTTAAAAGGGCGATTGCTTCCTGTTCCGAAAGCAAACCGGTATTTAAAATAACGGCAT
>CAZWLT010000055.1:3639-9879 GCA_964634915.1 uncultured Clostridium sp.
TGTAACCCGTGCCGAAGGTATTGTAATCCCTCCATGGATTTGAAACTTATGACAGCCCGTTTATTTCCGGATTATTCAAATCCTTTTCAACCGTTACCGTCCTTGTTGCCTCATCCCAGCCGACAACGCTGTTCATACCCTCCGCGATTGCTCTTACGGGAACAACCGTGCGGTTGTTGACAATTCTTGCGGGTACATCAAGCGTAACTTCTGTTTCACCGACGAACATCCTGTTTGAATCAATCTGCATTGTAACGCTTACATCACTTACAGGGTCATATGATATAACAGTTCTTTTTTCATCGTCCCATTCAACAGCCGCGCCAAGCGCTTCAAAAATTGCGCGCATCGGCACAAGAGTACGGTCACCCTCAATAAACGGAGCGACATCATTTTCCGGAATTACCAAAGGATTTCCGTTTATAAGCACATTAACAGAATCATCAGCCATAACCGCTGTGCCGAGAGACGCGGCGGTAAGAGCGGCAGTAAGCGACATTGCAATTATATTTTTATTCATTATCATTACCTCCAAATCAAGTACTGATAGAATTATAACATAATTCATCATTGATTTCAATATAATTTTTTGGGTAACAATGAATTAGTCCTGTAAATTCTGTATATAGCGTATCAAATCGACAATGTGCAGATATTCTGTTCTGAAACCGAATTTATCCTCGCCAATTCCGTCCTTCGCAAGATTTACTATACTGTCAAAATCGCTTGTTCCCTTAAAAGCGGAATCGTTTATTAACATCCCAAGCTCGGCAAGAGAGGCGGCGAACTTGAAATTACCGCTCGGATTGTCTGTGATTTCGTTTTGGACAGGCGTTTCAATCATTTTGCTTTCATCACCGTCAGGGTCTTTGTATCTGATTTTAACTGTCATAAGCTCGTCAGATGCGTTGATTTCGGTTGTCTGATATTTAAGACCGCTTGTTTCCGTGCCGTCGGCAGGCACAATTTCATAAAATGCCGTAACATTTGCGCCGCAGCCTAATTCGCCCGCGTCCTTTTTGTCGTTATTAAAATCTTCATTATCGAGTATTCTGTTTTCATAGCCTACGAGCCTGTATTCCTTTACCTCCGCAGGATTAAATTCAACCTGTATTTTCACGTCCTTTGCGATTGTGTAAAGAGTTTTCGGCATTTCATCAACAAATACTTTTTTAGCCTCGCGCTCATTGTCTATATACGCATAGCTGCCGTTGCCCTTATCGGCAAGAGTCTCCATTCTGTTATCCTTGTAGTTGCCCATTCCGAAGCCAAGCACCGTAAGGAAAATACCTTTATCGCGTTTTTCGGTAATAAGTTTTTCAAGGTCGCCCGTGGAAGACGCGCCGATATTGAAATCACCGTCAGTACATAGGATTATACGGTTATTTCCGTCAATAAGGTTCTTTTCCGCTTGCTCGTATGCAAGGTTAATTCCTGCCGCGCCGCTTGTGCCGCCGCCTGCGGAAAGACTGTCAATCACTTCAATGATTTTGTCTTTTTCAAAAACAGGTGTGCTTTCCAGTGCGACTCTTGTGCCTGACGCGTATGTGACTATAGATATAGTATCATTTTCATCAAGCTCATCAATAAGCATTTTTATTGACTTTTTCACAAGAGGAAGCTTCTCTGCTGTATACATTGAACCCGAAACATCAAGCAGGAATACAAGATTTGACGGCTGTCTTTCTGTCAGCTCGTCGCCCTGTACTGCAATTTTTGCGAGGTTGTTTCCGCTGTTCCACGGACACCTTGCCACCTCTGTCGAAACGGCAAACGGTGTGCCGTCAGTCGGGAGCGTATTGTCATAGTCAAAATAGTTTATAAGCTCCTCTGTTCTTACCGCGCCGTTGGGAGGGAGCATGCCAAAACCGAGGACATATCTTCTCAGATTGCTGTAGGAAGCTGTGTCTGTATCAATTGAAAAAGTGGATAAAGGTGATGTGAGCGCGTTTTTAAATACGTTCTCATCCTCCGTAGTATATTCCTCCGCGTTAAACCAACTATTGTAATAGTCAGGCATAGGCGTAAAACCTTCTGTAACGGAAGCGCCGCTATTTGATACGCTATCAGATGAACTGCCTTGTATCACTGCCGTGCCGGCGCCGCCGCCCGAGGCGGAGCTTGACGAGCTGTTAGACAGACTGATATTCAACAGCGCGTTTTCTTCTTCGGATTTTTTCTGACTATTCTTATAGTCAAGCGCGTTGTAAAGCATATTAACAGCATCATTACGTGTAAGATTTTCACTGATAAGAGCGGTGACATTATCGGTTAAACCCTTCTCAATCGCGCTTTTTACATAATCTGTCGGATAGGATAAATTATTGTTTTCAATGTATGCTATTATCATTGTAAGCGCCTGTTCGTATGTGACAGCTTCCTCCGGTCTGAAAGTGCCGTCCTCAAAGCCGCTTATAACGCCTGCGTTAACTGCCTTTGCAATATATTCCTTGCCCCAGTAGTTATTTGCTATATCGCTGAAATTTATCTTTGTGTCTGCTTCTTTTGTATCTTTCAGAAATGTGTCCGCAAACATCTTTGTAAACTCCGCGCGTGTCAGCGTTCTTTCAAGATGCAGCTCTCCATCATCATATCCTTCAATAATGCCCATTTCCTGCAAATTCTCCGCAGGTGTTGAGGCATAGATAGAAAACGCGCCGGAAATGATTACTATTGCAGTAGTTATTGCTATAATTTTTTTATTCATATTATCAACCCTTTCATCTTAATGTGTTTATAATTTCTTCAATCGTGCTCATATCAGCGCCCGTTGAACGTACTGTTACTGTCATTCCGTATGATGAAAATGACGCGAAAATGCTGTCGCCGTCAGCGCTGTAATAAGGCTCGCTGTCCTCGTCGCTTCCATAGCTTATTTCAACAACTATCACCGCGCCGTCCTCCGAAGCGAATGTGTATCCGTTTGGCGACGTGCTGACGCAACGGTATCCGTCAGGAGAGGGGAGGGACGGGTCATCATGGAATGAATAATTATTTGATTCTACCGGTTTTTTCGCATTTGAAACTGACGGGGGAGGAGTACGGGGCGGAAGCTCGGCTGTATCGGTACTTTCCTGTACATCCTGAAATACTCTGTTCTCAATTTCCGCATTTTCCTCTGTCTGTCCGCTTTCTTCCGACGGTATGTTTTCTGTTTCCCGTGCCGTTTCATTTGTGTCCTGTATTTTTGTATTTTCAGTCACGGTATTCTTTTTTGGCGCTGCGGCAGGAGAAACAGCGGATTTTTGACTATTATTATAGTCTTGAACCGGAACATTGTCTGAATTGTTATCAGCGGCAGATGTGTTTGCGTTGTTGTCATTAACGACTGTGTTTTCATCTGACAAAGCGGGCATGGATTGAGGCGAATCCGTAGTATTCGGACTCATTGTTTCAGCGATTATAACACCATCATTATCCGTGACATTCTGCCACAGCGGCATTGATAACAGCGCCGCGGATACCATAATTACAGCCGCTGCCGCCGCCGCGGTATATCTGACATACAGACTTTTGACCGGAGGACTTTTATGCGTATTTTCTATAACACTGTTTACAAATTCCTCGCTTGGTTTTATGTCGTTATTAGCATCGGTGTAGTGTTTTCTAAACAAAGTCATAACCTCCTTTCAGCTCTTTTCTCAGCATATCTCTGCCTCGGAAGAGGTGGGATTTGACAGTTGATTCTTTCATATTAAGACATTCCGATATTTCCTTTACACTCATATCCTCATAATAGAAAAGATGTATTACTGTGCGGTATTTTGAAGGAAGGTTCTGCACAGCGAAATATACATCGCTTTTCTCGGGAGTATCGAATGTAAGCTCGTCTGTAAGCGGAACGGTCTTTTTAAACCATGAGCTTAAAAACACGCTTTTTGAACAATTAATTGTAACGCGTATAAGCCATGCTTTTATATGCTCGTCCGATTTGAGAGTGTCTTGTTTCTGAATAAATCTCAGAAAAACTTCCTGTGTCACATCCTCCGCGAGTGTTAAGCTGCGCGTGGCAGACACGGCAATACGATATACCATATCAAAATATTTTCGTATAATTTCATCAGATGAATTGTCATTATGTAATTCTTCTGCCATAAATCACCCTCCCTTCATAAATAATACATTTTAAAGCGCTAAAAGGTTGCAAAAATATTTTATGAATAAAAAAATGCCGGTAAAAAAGTCTCTAAAAACGAAAAGAATCTCAGAATATGATATAATCCCCTTAAAGCAGACATATGAAACAACAAAAATATTTCACAACTGCTTTAAGGGGGTTTTCGATGAGAAGAAAATCAAAATATTCTTCTGAATTAAAATTACGGGCACAGTCCCTTTATATTTTAGAACAATTTTTCAAGTAATTTATTTGAACGTTCAATAAACTTTGTCATCTGTTCCGCGTTAAGCGGACTATGACTTATCTTCGCAAGATCATATACATGGTCGATAACAAGATTTGCATCCTCATCCGAGAGTGTATCAATCTTTTTGATAAGTGAATTGTTTGAGTTCAGGACAAGTGTAAATTCGTCCTTGAACATATCTGCCATACCCGCCATCTGCTGACCGTATGAGCGGTACATCTCCTGCATACGTCTTGACTGCTCGCCAAGCAGTATTACAGCCGGAATAGACTCATCCTTGAGTGACTGCACTTCAATTTTAAGCGCATCGTCGGCTATCTCGTTTTTGAACTTCTCAATCAGCTTTTCGTCCTGCTCTTTTGCGGCATCGTCCTTGTCCTCCGTATCCGAAATATCATTAATTGCCGAGTCAATTCTCTTAAACTTCACACCCGCCTGTTTCATTTCAATAAATGAAATAAAGTGCGTATCCATCATACTCGGCATAATAACCGCGTTAAGTCCCTGATTTTTGAACATATTTATATACTGTGACTGTACTGTCGGGTCAGAAACGTAATAAACGTCTTTTTCTTCCTTACCGTCAAGATATTCGTCAAGTGTTATATACTTATCGTTCAAATCCTTATATATGATAATGTCCTTTACCTTATCATAGAATTTTTCATCACGCAGACATCCATATTTGATAAAAATATTTATATCGTCCCAGTATTTTTCGTAATTCTCCTTTTCACCGTTATAAATACTTGTCAGCTTGTCCGCGACTTTCTTTGTAATATGGCTTGAAATCTTCTTTACATATCCGTCATTCTGCAAAAAGCTTCTTGAGACATTAAGCGGCAAATCAGGACAATCAATAACGCCCTTGAGCAGCATCAGGAATTCCGGAATAACCTCTTTTACGTTGTCGGCAACGAATACCTGATTATTGAACAGCTTAATCTGTCCCTCCTGTCCGGCGAATTCATGGTTGATTTTAGGGAAATACAGTATACCTTTCAGATTGAACGGATAGTCAACATTTAAGTGAATCCAGAACAGCGGCTCATTGAAGTCCATGAACACATTGCGGTAAAATTCCTTATAATCATCATCGGTACATTCCGACGGTTTTTTCATCCAAAGCGGATTTGTGTCATTGATTGGCTTTACATCTTCCTCTTCTTCCTTATCGTCCTTATCTTCTTTATCTTCTTTATCGTCCTTTTTATTTTCCGGAACTTCGAGGTATATTTCTATCGGGAGGAATGAGCAATACTTGTGAAGAACCGAACGGATTGTTTCCTCCTCAAGGAATTTTTTGCTGTCCTCCGCAATATTCAATGTGATTGTTGTACCGCGTTCTGTTCTACTGCCGTCAGCCATGTCAAATTCCATACTGCCGTCACAAGTCCATTGTGCCGCCTTTGCGCCGTCCTGATATGAAAGCGAATCAATTTCGACACTGTCTGCCACCATGAACGCGCTGTAAAAACCGAGTCCGAAATGACCGATAATCTGCGCGCCCTTATCGTCCTCCTCCTTGTACTTTGCAAGGAAGTCGCTCGCGCCGGAGAACGCAATCTGATTGATATACTTGTCGATTTCCTCGGCTGTCATACCGATACCGTTATCACTTATAACAAGTTTTTTGGCATCCTTGAATATTGATACTGTTACACGGAATTGCTCGTCCTCGCCGATATTTGCCTCGCCGATACTTGCCAGCTTTTTAAGCTTTGTTATTGCATCGCAGGCATTTGAAACAAGCTCGCGAAGGAAAATATCCTTGTCCGAATAAAGCCACTTTTTTATGATGGGAAAAAGATTTTCGCTGTCAACCGAAATATTACCTTTTGCCATGTAAATCACTCCTTCTTTGTATGTGGTA
>CAZWLT010000056.1:0-9727 GCA_964634915.1 uncultured Clostridium sp.
TTATTCTTCTGCCGGTTTATAATACTTTTCAAGTATCTTATCATTAACACGGTCAAGCTCACTCTTAGGCAGCATTCCCAAAAGCTCCCAGCCGAGATTAAGAGTATCATCGATACTTCTGTTTTCATTCTTGCCCTGTGACAAAAATCTCTCATCGAAAGCTCTGCCGAATGCTATATATTTTTTATCCATATCGGAAAGCTCGTCTTCGCCTATAACTGACGCAAGGCTCTTTGCGTCCTCAACCTTTGAATACGCGGCAAAAAGCTGATTTGAAAGATCGGGATGGTCCTCTCTTGTAAAGCCCTCTCCTATACCATCCTTCATAAGACGCGAAAGTGACGGAAGTATTGAAACAGGCGGATAAACACCTTTAAGGCTCAAACCCCTTCCGAGAACAATCTGTCCTTCTGTGATATATCCCGTGAGGTCAGGAATAGGATGAGTGATATCGTCATTGGGCATTGTCAGGATAGGCACCTGCGTTACGGAACCCTTTGCATCCCTTATAATACCTGCGCGTTCGTACAGCGAGGCAAGGTCGGAATACAGATATCCCGGAAATCCCTTTCTTGACGGAATTTCACCCTTTGAAGATGAAACCTCACGAAGCGCCTCCGCATATGAAGTCATATCCGTAAGTATAACAAGCACGTGCATATCATGCTTGAATGCAAGGTATTCCGCAGCTGTCAGCGCGCATCTTGGCGTGATAATTCTTTCAACGACAGGGTCGTTTGAAAGGTTAAGGAACATTACAACCTTACTCAAAACACCGCTTTCTTCAAACGATTTCTTAAAATAGTTCGCAACGTCATGCTTTACGCCCATTGCCGCAAACACAATGGCAAACTTATCACCGTTTGCGTCGTCCGCGTCAACAACCTTTGCCTGTCTTGCAATCTGCACAGCCAAATCATCATGCGGCATACCATCGCCTGAAAATATAGGCAGCTTCTGCCCTCTTATAAGCGTTGCGAGACAATCTATTGACGAAATACCCGTCTGTATGAAGTTATTCGGATATTCTCTTGAAACAGGATTTATCGGCTGTCCGTTTACGTCGCGTACCTCGTCCGCAAAATATTCGCCAAGTCCGTCTATCGGTCTGCCGACACCGTCAAGCGTTCTGCCCAGCATTTCCTTTGAAAGCGGCAGACGCATCGGTTCACCCATAAATTTTGTTTTTGTATTTGTAAGCGACAGATTTGAAGTACCCTCAAAAACCTGTATAACCGCCTTATCTCCGGAAATCTCAATAACGCGTCCGATTCTCTTTTCGCCGCTGTCCAGTGTCACGGTTACCATTTCTTCATAAAACGTATCGTCAACACCGTCTATAACCGCAAGAGGACCCTGTATATTATTAAGACCCATATATTCTATTGCCATAATATTCGTTTACTCCTTTCACAAAACCGTGATTAATCCTCGCGGTCATAAATCAACTTGTCAAAGGTTTCGTTTATTTTTCTTTCAAGCTCGTGGAACGGAGCGTCTATGTTCTCGTTTCCGATGCTGTACTTAATTCTGATGATATCCTCCGCAATTGAGCTTTCGCTGACTTTTGAAAGCACAATGCCTTTTTCAACGCACTGCTTTATTCTCTTGTCAAACAGCAGAATTATATCCATCATCTTATTCTGCTTTTCAAGCGGAACGTATGTATCGTCCGCGTGAAACGCGTTCTGTTGCAAAAATCCTACACGTATCGTCCTCGCAACCTCAAGTGTCGCCTTCTGACTGTCCGGCAGCACGTCGGCGCCAATCAGCTTAACAATTTCCATAAGACTGCTTTCTTCCTGAAGAATCGCCATCATTCGGTTACGTTTTTCCATAAAATCAACCGCGACATTTGAAGCATACCAGTCGGTAAGCTCATCAATATATTCACTGTAGCTGTTAAGCCACTGTATAGCGGGATAATGTCTTGAATACGCCAGTGACTTATCAAGCGCCCAAAAGCAGCGTATGAAACGTTTTGTGTTCTGCGTTACCGGCTCCGAAAAATCACCGCCCTGCGGTGATACCGCGCCGATTATCGAAACGGAGCCCTCGCTGCCGTTAAGATTTGTCACATATCCGGCTCTTTCATAAAACGCCGAAAGTCTTGACGCAAGATACGCGGGGAATCCCTCTTCCGCCGGCATTTCCTCAAGACGTCCCGATATTTCGCGAAGCGCCTCCGCCCAACGCGATGTCGAATCAGCCATAAGCGCCACGTCATATCCCATGTCGCGATAATACTCCGCAAGCGTTACACCGGTATATATACTTGCCTCACGCGCCGCGACCGGCATATTTGACGTATTGGCGATAAGCACTGTACGGTCAAGCAGAGGTCTTTGGGATTTCGGGTCGATAAGCTCCGAAAACTCGTCAAGCACCTGCGTCATCTCATTGCCGCGTTCACCGCAGCCGATATACACGATGATATCGGCGTCACACCACTTCGCAAGCTGGTGCTGTGTCATTGTCTTGCCTGTTCCGAAGCCGCCGGGAATTGCCGCCGCGCCGCCCTTCGCAAGCGGAAACATCGCGTCAATCACTCGCTGACCTGTCACAAGCGGCTTTGAAATAGGCTGACGCGCTGCAAACGGTCTCGCCTGTTTAATAGGCCACTTCTGCGCCATTGTGATTTCCTTTAATTCTTCATCGCATCTGATTTTTGCAATTGTTTCTGTAATTGTATAGCTTCCGTTTGGTGCAATCCATTCGATTTTGCCCTTAATCTCCGGCGGAACCATTATTCTGTGTTCAATAAGGCTTGTTTCCTGTGTCAGAGCGATTATATCGCCTGTTTGCACATAATCGCCGACATGCGCCTTTATCTCCACAGACCATGTCCTTTTCTCATCAAGATTACTTACCTTCAGTCCGCGTTCTATAAATGCTCCGGACAGATTACGTATATCTTTAAGCGGTCTTTCGATACCGTCAAATATATTGGACAGTATACCGGGTGCGAGCGTTATTGCAAGCGGTCCGCCTGTACCGACTACCTTTTCGCCCTTTTTCAGTCCTGTTGTTTCCTCATATACCTGTACTACTGTAGTATCAGACGTTACACCGATGACCTCGCCGATAAGCTCCTCATCGCCTACGTACACCATTTCCTGCATCTCAAAGGAATCCGAGCCTTTTACCTTTACAACGGGACCATTTATACCAAATATCTGACCTTGTGTGTTAGCCATATATGTCATTCCTTTCCTTATGCCTTAGTTCAGAGCCAGTCCGCTTGATTGCAGGAATTCCTGTTTCTTCTCCGCAAGCATTTCCTTAAATGAGTAGTCAACAGCTATTTTTCTGTCTGTATTGAGCACCTTGACTCCGCCCAGAAAATCCTTCTCTGATGACGCCTCAACTGTAAGTCTTGCTATCTCCGGTATCTGTTCAATCTTTTCTTTAAGTCTAAGGTCGTCAGGCGAAATATAAATAGTCTTTGAGCCCTTGCCGACCTCAAACAGTGCTTTTTCTATTTTATCCATAAGCCATGCTTCGTACTTGTCGCTTTCAGCAAACTTAACAAGCTCGCCGCGCGCGGCTTTCATAACCTCTTCAATAATTTCCTCGCGTCTTAAAATAACGCTTTTCTTCGCGTCAAGCTCCGCATGAAGCACTCGCTCATTCGCTTCCTTACGCGCTGTCTGAATATTCTGCTGGATATTCTCATAAGCGCCCTGCAATATCTCGTTTTCCTTTGCATCAAGTCTTTCACTGTATTCCTTTTCGACTTCATCAAGCATCTTTTCGCGTTTTTCCTCCGCGTCCTTTAATACAAGTGATGTAAAGGTATTTAGTTTTTCTGTCAAGTTATCCACAGTCTTTCCCTCCTTCTTATAGTTTCAGACCGATAGATTCCTGCACCAGACTGTTGATACTGTTCGCAATATCACGGCTGCCGTGGCGGTCAGGAATTTCGATTATAAGCGGAGTATGCAGTGTCAGTTTAAGATTATTGATATAATCCTTTACCATTGCCGCCGCTTTTTCCGTATATATCAGTATCCCAAGCTCGGGGTCTGCAATTGCTTTTTTTGTTTCATCGATAATTGTGTCGCTTTCGTGGGCTACGCAGCCGTTAATTCCGACAAGACGCATACCGATTTGCGTATCAATGTTATCACTGATTAAATACATTTTCATAACGCATACTTCCTTTTATCAGCTATTGAACAGGATAAGAATAGAAATTACAAGTCCGTAAAGAGCGATACCTTCCGCAAGAGCAACGAAGATAAGCGTCTTACCCATAATCTTTTCATTTTCACTCATCGCGCCGATAGCCGCTGACGCCGCCGACGCAACGGCAAGTCCGCCGCCGATACCGCTAAGACCTGTTGAAAGAGCCGCGCCGATGAACTTTAAGCCTTCACCGACTGTAAGACCTGCCGCGTAATCCGCCGCGAGCGCGTTCACACCGCCGCCAAGCGCGCAAACCATTGCAACGCCGAGAATCGAGAAAAAGGAAATCGCGTTCATTAAAAGACACTCCTTACCCTTTTTCTTGTCTGACTTATAATATAAAGCTATCGGAACTATAACCGTAAGCGCTATTAAAGCAAATAAAACCGTTAATACTACATTCATTTTTCATTACCTCCAAAAATTACATTTTTATCTTTTTGCATTGCCCGCGTGACAAAAACCCGGGCAGATTGCCGTTTAAGGCAGCGCCGATTTGCGCGCGCCGCTTATTTATCGCGCAGCGATATAAATTCTTTGCCTCGTCCCGTAAAATATCTTGAGAACATCTCGTAATATTCCAGACGCAATACCTGAATACCAACAATCAGTCCTTCAAGCACCATAACTACCGCGTTGCCTATAACCTGTACAAGTATGCTGCCGATTCCTATGCCCGCCGGTGTCAGTATGGCAACAACCATCATCATACCAACGTGCACGATTGCAAACGCGCCTATTCTCAGGAATGAAATTGTATTTGTGAAGAAGCTCAAAATCACTTCAAACATTTCAAAGAAATTCTCCACAAAGTACATTCCGCTCTTTGGCAGCCAGTGCTTTTTTCCGGCAATCAAGTCCGAAAGCGGACCGCTCATATACATTACCAGTATCATTGCGACTATCAGCAAAACAAATACAATTGTCGGTATTCCCCATCCAAGGAATATATTTGCCGCAAGCAGCAAAAAACTTACGTAAAATACAATTCCGGCAGCTCCGTTATGCCCGAATAATGCCTCGCCGTAATTTTTACTCTTGACTGAATTGATAATATTCAGCGCCATGCCGAATATTATTACAATCACACCCATCGCGATGGTTGCGGCAAGCATCATAATCGCCTGTTCCATCGGTCTTATCGGATTTGTATGCAAAAGCTTAGGTATGATTTCTTCATTGCCAAAGAAGCTGCCGTATATAAATCCGAATACCACACCGGACAAGCCGACATAACCGACTATTCCGGCAAGATCCATTTTCTTGACCTTGTACAGTATAAAGCCCGCGATCGCAAGCACAAGACTCTGTCCGACATCGCCGAACATTATGCCGAAAAACAATATATATGTTATTGCCAGTATCGGCGTCGGGTCAATTTCATTATAGCTTGGGAGTCCGTACATCTTAACAAACATCTCAAACGGCTTGAATACCCTGTTATTCTTCAGCTTTGTCGGCGGCTGCATATTCTTGACATTCTCCGCGTCTTCAACATAGAACATTACCACATCGCCGGAGTCATTAATCTCTTTTTCAAGGTTTAACGCTTGTTTTTCATTCATCCAGCCGACAATATAGAAAAACATATCGCCGTGAACGGCATTTCTTCTTATCTCGGAGAACTGATATCGCTTTTTTGCGAGATTATATATACCGCACAGCTTTTTTGTCACGCTGGACAGCATCTGCGCTGTCTTTTTACTGTTTTCTTCAATCTCTTTATTCAGCTGCTGATTTTCCTTTGTCAGCTGTTGTTTTATTTCATACGGTGTTCCCGCGTAATCTCCGGAAATATCCACAGTTTCAAAATAAAGCGAATTGAATACCTCGTCAACCTTGCTTTGCTTAAGCAGCGGTACAAAGTAAAATCCCCACACATCTGTGGAATCCTCCGCTGTTTTTATAAAAAAGGCTTCGAGTTTATCGAGATATGTCACAAGAGTTTTATATCCTGTTTTCGGAATATGTCCGAATTTGCAATGTATAAATTCAAGCTTGAACAGCTTTGCCAATTCCACATCCACATCAAGCATCAGATTCATCTGCTCTATGGCTTTTTCATTGGCGTTTATCTGCTCCGCTAACTTATCATGCAGCTTTTTCTCTTTTTCGATATTCGTATTAATCTCATCAATAAAGCCGCGCATTTCTTCAAGCCTCATGTCTTCCGATGCAATCAGCTTTTTATTGACGTTATAATTCGCAAGCCGCATAAGACTCATGGCGCTTTTTGCGACAGAGTCATATTCATTATTATCATCAAAAGCCACAAGCCTGCCTCTGTTTGTCAGAACAGACATAGCGTTTTCAAGATGAATATCCCTGCCGTACACATACTTTTCGACAATTTTGTCAAACTCATTGACCTGCCCCGCTATGGTAACGGCTTTCATCTTTATTATAGACATTTTTCCCCTCCTCTGCTATATACCAACATGCTTACGTATAGATTCTGTATTAAGATTATATCTTATACCCTCGGTTATGCTGGTAATGTTATTAAGCTCAACTTCCTTCAGATTAAGATACGCGTATATCGCGACCATTGACTCGCTATGGTTGACAAATATACTCTTTGACAGATTTCTGTAAATATATCTGTAGTTTTCTTCCGGAAATTTCCCTTTGTCGCAATCTTCAAACAGTCCGCCGTAGGAGGTTGAGATTTTTACAATGTCCGTAAATCTCTCAATGCTGTCGGCGGTCACAAGCTGTCTGATTATATCCTCCGTGAGTCTGTATCTTATCGGAAGAATATAAGTAAAGATTATTTCGTTCTCAAAGCCGAAATACTTTTTACCTCTGTAAATCCACAGAAGATTGAGCATATCAATCTTAGATCCGATAAGATTTTTAAAGAGCTTTACCTGCTCACCTTTAAGTTTTTTCTCCGCCGTATGCCATATCGCGTTATACAAGTACGCGTCAAGCAGCATACCCATCGAGAAAAAATCCGCGTCAAGATTTTCCGCCCTTTTTAACGCCGCCGCATACGGTGTATCCTTACAAGCCTCGATACAGTCGGAAAGCGAGCTTGCGTTTTCCATAAGCTCACGGTTAATCTTAGTGTGCGTACTGAAAAAAGCGTCAAACTTATTCTGATTTATTTCATCCTTATTGCGTTCCTCATGAGTATAAATATACCTTATCTCGCTTTTAAGAAATTCAACCTCGCGCCGCATGAACCAGAAAGCAAGAAGCTCTCGTTTATCGTGGTCGACAAAGTTATACAATCTGATATATTCGTTCATTATATCCTGTTCGAGCAGAAGCTCCATCGCGCCGCGGTGGATATTGCGTTCATTAACATCCTCAAGCGCGTAATTATAACCGGGTGTAGATTTCAGGTAAGCGCATACATCAGTTACATTCTTTTTCGCAAGCAGCTCAATATAGTCGCTGTCCGTCAGAAATCTTGAATACATCGCCTTCAGTTTTGCGGCTACAGCACTGTATTCCACATTCATTACGCTATCACCTCATTATCTTCCGATTATCCCCGAAACTATTTCATTGACCCATTTATCTTTGTTTTTTTCATACTTTTCTTCAAGTTCGGATAAATCCTTCCGCATACGGGAGTTTATTGCCTCGATTTTCTTATCCGCGTCTTCTTCCTCCATCTGCTTTAGAGTGACATTCTTAGCCTGCATTTTCCTTTCGATATCATCCTGAAGCTTATGCGAGTCATCTCTTATGCGCGAGCTTAGCTCTCTGTCCGCTTTTTTCGCGTCCTTGATGACTTCCTGAGCTCTGTCCTCAATTTCGATTATCTTCGTAATCAAATCTTCCATTTTTCCAAACCTCTCTTTCTTACGGATTTTCCTTATTTAGTTTTTAAGGCTCTGCAGCGGCGCCGGTATACGTCCGCCTCTGTTGATAAAATCGGCACTTGAGTATCCTTTAACCGGCATTACGGGGCCTGTTCCAAGCAGTCCGCCAAATTCAACAACATCTCCTTCTGACATTCCCGGCGCGGGGATTACTCTTACAGCGGTAGTCTTGGTATTCACCATGCCGATAGCCGCCTCATCAGCAATGATTGCTGAAATTGTTTCGGCTGTTGTGTCGCCGGGGATAACAATCATGTCAAGTCCCACTGAGCATACGCAGGTCATAGCTTCCAATTTTTCAAGAGTAAGAACGCCGTCAGCCGCAGCCTCAATCATTCCGGCATCCTCGCTTACGGGAATAAACGCGCCTGAAAGTCCGCCGACATAGCCTGATGCCATAACTCCGCCCTTCTTGACCGCGTCATTAAGAAGCGCGAGAGCGGCTGTTGTACCATGTGTACCGCACTTTTCAAGTCCCATTTCTTCAAGTATATAAGCGACACTGTCGCCGACTGCCGGAGTCGGCGCAAGTGACAAATCTACTATTCCAAACGGAACGCCAAGACGTTTTGATGCCTCCTGTGCCACAAGCTGACCCATTCTTGTAATCTTGAACGCGGTCTTTTTGATTGTTTCGGCAACAACACCGAAATCCTCACCCTTTACCTTTTCAAGCGCGCATTTTACAACACCCGGTCCTGATACGCCGACATTTATAACACATTCGCCCTCTCCCTCACCGAGGAAAGCGCCTGCCATGAACGGATTATCTTCAACCGCGTTACAGAATACAACCAGCTTTGCGCAGGCAAAGCCCTGTGTGTCAGAAGTAAGCTCGGCAGCCTTTTTAATAATCTGACCCATTTGCTTTACGGCATCCATATTGATACCTGCTCTTGTTGACGCGACATTTACACTGGAGCATACAAGTTCAGTCGACGCAAGCGCCTCCGGAATTGACTCTATAAGCACTCTTTCGCCGTTTGTGTAATCCTTATGCACAAGAGCTGTGTAACCGCCGATAAAATTAACTCCCGTTGTCTTTGCCGCTCTGTCAAGAGTTTTAGCAATTTTTACGCACTTTTCAACTGTCGGATTTTCAAGCGCGTCCGCAAGCGTTGCAATGGGTGTTACGGATATACGTTTATGAATTATGGGAATACCAAACTGCGCTTCAATATCCTCGCCTGTCTTTACAAGATCCTTGGCGTATGTTGTGATTTTGTTATACACCTTTTCACATACAACGTCAATATCGGGACCCGCGCAGCTTTTTAAGGAAATACCCATTGTGATTGTTCTTATATCAAGGTTTTCCTCATCAATCATCTTTATCGTTTCAATTACTTCAAAGGGATTAATCATCTGTTTGCCCTCCCTTATATTCTGTGCATTGATGTGAAAATTTCCTCACGCTGCACGTGGATTGAAAGTCCCATTTCTTTTTCAGCTTTTTCAAGCTCTCCTTCAACATGTTTCAGCGTAATCTTTTCACTTTCAAAATTTACAAGCATTATCATTGTAAACATATCCTGCATTATTGTCTGTGATATGTCAAGGATATTCACTTCGTTTTTAAATAATATATTGCTTACATTCGCAATTATACCCTTCCGGTCTTTTCCTATAACGGTAACTACTGCTTTCATATTTCTTTCTCCTATCTGTGGGTTTTATTTATATTGTGATAAATTATTGGTTGG
>CAZWLT010000057.1:0-9705 GCA_964634915.1 uncultured Clostridium sp.
AAATAAATTATACTTAATTTACAAAAAATATGGCAAGCGCGTATTATAAAATAATTAAAATGTTATATTGACTTAATTGTTGATTTGTGGTATCATATAGCATAATTACCGTGGCAGGCTTTGTCTGCTTTATTTTTAATTAAAGAATTCCAATATGATTATATTGAATCCGAAGAAAAGGTAGAATCAGGGGTATTTTGTGTAATTTCCGGAAGAGCTTATGACGGAACTTGTTGTCTGAGGGAAGATAAGCGGGGTATGAGTTCAGAAAACAATGATATACAGCTTTGGGGAAGGATTTACAGAGGGGAATATAATGATTATAGAAACAGTTAAAATTCTTAATTTAATTGTAGGTGCGTTGTTTTGTCTGATGTATTTTTATCAGATTGTTTACTTCTTTGTACCTTTTATAAAGAAAGATAAACCTCATAAGGAATCAAAACTTCACAGATATGCGGTATTGATTCCCGCAAGAAATGAAGAAAATGTTATCGCAACGCTGGTAAATTCCATTCATCATCAGGATTATCCTCAGGACTTGGTTGACATATATGTGGTTGCGGATAACTGTATAGATAATACGGCGGAAGTTGCCCAAAAAGCCGGCGCGAATGTGTTTGTCAGAAATGACATGGAAAAGGTCGGCAAGGGTTACGCGCTTGATTATGCGCTTAACAGAATTTATAAAGAAAAAGGCGAGGAATTTTACGACGGGTTTTTCGTGTTTGACGCTGATAATATTCTCGATACCAACTATATAAGCGCAATGAACCGTACTTTTTCCGATGGTCACAAAATAATCACAAGCTATCGCAATTCAACAAATTACGGTACAAACTGGATAACTGCCGGTTACGCGCTGTGGTACATAAGAGAATCAAGATTTCTTAATCACGCGCGTATGCTGCTTGGCACAGGCTGCGCGATTTCCGGTACCGGTTTTCTTGTAAGCAGGGAGATTATCAGCAAAATCGGCGGGTGGAAATTTTTCCTTCTGACAGAGGATATAGAATTCTCAATTGTAAACGCGATAGACGGAGAAAAGATAGCATACTGCAGTGACGCTATTCTGTACGATGAGCAGCCGCAAACCTTCAAACAGTCATGGACGCAGCGCCTTAGGTGGGCGAGGGGTTTTTTGCAGGTGTTCGGTAAATATGGGTTCAAACTTATAAGCACGATGTTTAAACGCAATTGTTTAACCTGCTATGATATGAGTATGACAATTCTGCCGGCTATATTTATAACACTTATTGTGGGTATAGTAAATGCCGCGGCGATAGGTATCGGTCTATACATGCGTCTGAACGTAATGCCGATTCTTATATCGCTCGGACAGTGGATAGCCGGTGTATATATCATGCTGTTTACCATGGGGCTTGTCACAACGGTTTCAGAAAGCAAGCGTATTCATACAAGCAGGTGGAAGAAGATAAAGTACATCTTTACATTCCCCATATTCCAGTTTACATACGTGCCGATTTCGATTGTCGCGATATTCAAGAATGTTGAATGGGAACCAACCCGTCATCACGGACCTTCCGTAAGCTCGTCTAAAATTGAACAGACAAAAGAGAAGAAATAAAAAAGAAATAGAAAAGAAATAAATTAAAAGCATTCCGTACGGACAGACCTTTGAAAGTCAGATGTAAGGAATGCTTTTTTGATGTTTTAAACGAAAAAAACGACTGCCATCCGCAGCCGCTTTAATTTACAGTCTTACGCGGCAAGAATTACAAGAGCCATTGTTGTAATAAGGAATAGAATAGCTATTGTTGTTGTAAGCTTAGTGAACATAGCTTCCTTTGTAGTTCCGCCGTTCTTCTTGAAGAATGAATCGCCCATATCGGAAGACGCGCCCTGAATACCTCTCATACCGGGGTCCTTGCCTTCCTGAGCCATAACAACAAAAATAAGGACAACCGCAACAATAAGGTGCAATATCACAAATAGAGTCTGCATGGAATAAACCTCCTTTATCTCTGAAGTAAATCATTAAATACCAAATCATTATATCATAAATTTCTGATTTTACAATACCTTTTATCAAAAAAAATGAAATTTTTTCAATATTAAGCTGATACATACTGTAAAAATTCGAAAAAATCTTCTTTTAAAATCAGCAAGTATCTTGCATTCGGGTTGATATCACAGCTATACTATCGCTGCGAGGTGTTGTAAATATAGAACTGATGTAACAAATTTCGTAATATTGTTAAGATTTTTTTAATTTTCCTTATCAAGTGTATACTTAATGAGATTTTTTTGATATACTAATTACAATGAAATAAAATGCGAGGTAGGTATGGAGTATAACGAGGAAAAACAGGAGAGAGTAATTCTCGCCGGAGTGCACAGAGGAATTAAGGACGCGCTGTGGGATACTACGGAGCAGTCAATGGCGGAGCTTGGCGAGCTTGTAAAGACGGCAGGCGGTGTTGTTGCGGGTGAAATGATACAGAACAGACCTGACATTGAAAGCGCGACCTATATGGGCGAGGGTAAGTTAGACGAGCTTAAAATGGCAGCGGCTGACCTTGAGGCTGATACGGTTGTGTTTGATGATGAGCTGTCGCCGGTGCAGATGAGAAACATATCTGATTTTCTTGAAGTAAAGGTGCTTGACCGATCTATGCTTATACTTGACATTTTTGCAATGCGTGCAAGAAGCGGTGAGGGTAAATTGCAGGTAGAGCTTGCGCAGCTCAAATATCGATTGCCCAGACTTCGCGGATTTGGCGCCGAAATGAGCCGTACCGGCGCCGGTATCGGTACAAGAGGTCCCGGTGAAACGCGTCTTGAGAGTGACAGACGTCATATCCGAAGAAGAATAGGCGCGCTTGAGGAGGAAATAAAGGAGCTTAAAAAGCATCGCGGACTTATTCGTGACCGACGCAAAAAAGACGGTGTTATAACCGCGGCGCTTGTCGGATATACAAATGCCGGCAAGTCAACACTGCTGAACACTCTTACGAACGCGGATGTTTTCGCCGAGGATAAGCTGTTTGCGACACTTGACCCGACTTCACGCGCAATAACTCTTGACGATAACAGGAGAATATTGCTTGTTGACACTGTCGGATTTATACGCAAGCTTCCGCATCATCTTATCGAGGCATTCAAGTCTACGCTTGAAGAGGCAGTTGTCGCAGATGTGCTTTTGCATGTGATAGATGCCTCCGGCGAAGAAATGGATAATCAGATTGCGGTGGTTGAACAGACGCTTTCCGATATTGGCGCGACGGGCAAGCCTGTTATCGCGGTATTCAATAAATGCGATAAACTTGATGAATATCCTGTCACAAATCTTGACAGTGATAAAGCGGTTTATATCAGCGCAAAGAACGGGAAGAATATTAATCAGCTTATAGAGGCGATTGCGCAAACAGCGCCCGGAAGAAAAAATCGCGTAAGCGCGTGTATTCCGTACAGCGAAGGCGCGCTTGTGAGTAAATTACATGAAACACAGAAGGTAATTTCAGAAAATTATGGTGAAAAGGGTACAGTTATGGAGCTTATGGTGGACGCATCCATGTACGAAAAAATAAGGGAGTATATAATAGAGTAATGTCAAAAAAGGACGTTTATAAAACGGTAAAGGAGCAGTCTCAGTCGCTGCTTGTAGAAAAAAAGTCAAAATTTATAGCCAACGTTAAGCCTGTTGACAATGAGGAGGACGCGCTGGCATTTCTGAATGAAATGCGTTCAAAGTATTCCGACGCGACTCATAACGTTTACGCGTATGTGATTGACGAGAATAATATTTTCCGTTACAGTGATGACGGCGAACCGTCCGGAACCGCCGGAATGTCGGTGCTTGACGCGATACGCAAGTCCGGCATTGTAGACGTGGTTGTTGTTGTGACGCGTTACTTCGGCGGCACGCTGCTCGGAACGGGCGGTCTTGTACATACCTACGGCGCCAGCGCGAAACAAGGGCTTATCGCGTCAAAAATTGTAAATCGTCAGCTGTGCGATGTTGTTTCTGTGACGGTTGACTATACGCTGCTTGGCAAAACGCAGCATGAGCTTATGTCAAAAGGGTATCTGCTTGAGGATATTTTGTATGAGGATAATGTAAAATTCATAATATCCTGCCCGATTGCTACAACGGAGAAGGCGCTGTCGGATATTACGGATTTGACAAAAGCAAGGGCGGTATGTGAAAGGATTGATAAAAAATATGTAGATGTGGAGGCGATGGAAGAATGAAAAAATTTTTGAAGATTATTGCGGCGTTAGTCTTGGCAGCCGTGCTTGTTACAGGCGGTTACATAGCGGGACAGAAGGTTCAGATGAGCAGTATTGTTTCGGCGATGCCAAAGCTTTCTCTGGAAAAACCAAATGAAAGCGCCAAGCCGGAGAACAGCGAGATGACGCAGGCGCCGGAGCAGCCCGCGCAGAATGCGGAACAGGACGAAAGAATGATTACGAAAACCGAATCGGCGGTAGACAGCACATGGTCAGTTGTTCAGAGCACATCAAATACAACAGACAACGAAGTCCTTACATTGTACACATCCGCGCAGAAGGACGGAGATGAATTTATTTGGGATGACAGTCAGAAATGGGTAGTGGAAATTTCTGATGGAAACGGCGGTTACTACACTCTTTATGATCAGCTTGTAAGTAACGGAAACGTGTACTATGATGTGGTTGAGAAAGATAACGGTGACAAAATTATCAATGTATATACAATGGCGGGTTCGGGAACAACAATAATGCGTTACACACGTACAGATAACGGATTTGCCGAAAAAATGGCGTATAATTCAGGCGCGGAGAACAAATTGTTCTCCACAATACCCGCTTACAGATAAAGGAGGAAACATAAATGGAAATCGAACTGACAAATGCAAATTACGAGGGTGAGGTTATTAAATCGGATAAGCCTGTATTGGTGGACTTTTGGGCATCGTGGTGCGGTCCGTGTAAAATGCTTGCGCCGGTAATCGGACAGCTTGCCGAGGAATATGCCGGTAAGATTAAGGTGTGCAAGGTGAATGTAGATGATGAAGGCGCTCTTGCGGCGCAGAATGCGATTGTTTCAATACCGACAGTTATATTCTTTGCGGACGGTAAGCCTGTAAAGAAATTGGTTGGCGCGCATGCCATTGATGATTATGAGGACATAATTGACGGACTCATATGAAAAAATATTCAAAATACTGTATAAATATTCGCAAGAGTGGATATTTATGCAGTATTTTTCAATTAATTTAAACTTTTAGTAAAAAATACTTGCATTTTTATACAGATAGTAGTATAATCCATAGTATATTTTATTTTTTTGCGTAAGATTAAGGGGGGAAGAAAAATGCTTGAAGAAATTATGCGGCTTGATAGGAAGTATTATATGAACACATTCGGCAGCAGACTTCCTGTATGCTTTGTTAAAGGCGAGGGGCTTAAGCTGATTGACGATAAGGGTAATACATATTATGACTTTCTCGGAGGCATTGCGGTAAACGCTTTGGGTCACGGACATAAGGACTTTATTGCGGCGCTAAAAAATCAGCTTGATAAGGTTATACACACATCAAGCCTTTATTATATAGAAAATCAGGCGAAGCTTGCACAGAAGCTTGTTGAAAATACGTGCGCGAAGAAAGTGTTCTTTGCAAACAGCGGCGCTGAGGCTAACGAGGGCGCATTCAAACTTGCAAAGATATATTATTATAAGAAGGGAATGGGCAAGTATGAGATAATCACACTTGATAAATCGTTCCACGGCAGAACTCTTGCGACAGTTGCGGCAACCGGTCAGGAAAAGTATCAGAAACCGTATCATCCGCTGACACCCGGTTTTAAGCAGGTTGAGCCGAATAATTTTAAGGCGGTTGAGGCGGCTGTTACGGATAAGACTGCCGCGATTATGATAGAGCTTATACAGGGTGAGAGCGGAGTTCATCCTATGGATAAGGAATACGTGCAAAAGCTGCGTAAGCTGTGCGATGAAAAGGATATCATTCTTATATTTGACGAAGTACAGACGGGTATGGGAAGAACAGGCAATCTTTTTGCTTATCAGATGTACGGTGTAGAGCCGGATATATTCACCTGCGCCAAGGCTCTTGGCTGCGGTATCCCGATTGGAGCGGTTTGCGCCGGTGAAAAGGTATGCGACGCGTTTGAGCCGGGCGACCACGGAACAACATTCGGCGGCAATCCGTTCGCAACGGCAGCCGGACTCGCGGTGTTTGATATATTTGAAAAGGAAAATATACTTGATAACGCAAAGAAAATGGGAGCCTATTTTGCTGAAACGCTTAATAAACTGAAAGATAAACGCGGCGGAAAGATTGTTGAAATCAGAAATGCCGGATTGCTTATCGGTATTCAGGTGAAGGATGAAATTGCAAAACGCGTATTTGACAAGTTATTTAAAAAAGGTTTTCTTACAAGTCTTTGCGGAGGTAATACAATAAGAATCGCGCCGCCGCTTAACATAAAGGAAACGGAAATAGATTTGTTTGTAAACGGACTTAATGATGTATTGGAGGAAATATAAAAATGAAAGATTTAATCAGTTTGCATGATTTGACATCGGAAGAAGTAAAATCGCTTCTTGAACTTGGCATAAAGCTAAAGGCGGAAACAAAGGCAGGTAAGGAGCATCATATATTAAAGGGTAAGACGCTTGGCATGATATTCACAAAGTCATCGACACGTACAAGAGTTTCTTTTGAAGTGGGTATGACACAGCTCGGAGGATATCCGCTGTTTCTTTCCTCTAATGATATTCAGCTCGGCAGAGGTGAAACAATTTATGATACGGCAAAGGTGCTTGAGAGATTTCTTGACGGTATTATGATAAGAACATATGCGCATCAGGACGTGCTTGACCTTGCGGAATACGCGAATATTCCCGTAATCAACGCGCTTACAGATTTGCTTCATCCGTGCCAGGTGCTGGCTGACCTTATGACGGCTTATGAGCATAAGGGTAAGCTTGAAGGCTTGAAACTCGCATATATAGGCGATGGTAACAATATGGCACATTCTCTTATGTATGGCTGCGCAAAGGCGGGTCTTGACTGCGCCGTTGCCACGCCTGACGATTATCAGTGTGACAGCGAGGTTGTTGCAAATGCAAAGGATGATTTCAAGAAGTCGGGCAGAGAGCTTATAATTACAAACGACCCTGTTGAGGCGATTAAGAATGCCGATATTGTGTACACAGATACATGGGTATCAATGGGACAGGAGTCGGAAAAGGCTGAAAGACAGAAAGTGTTTATGCCATATCAGGTAAACGGCGAATTATTCAGACATGCCGATAGCGATGCGGTATTTATGCACTGTCTGCCGGCATATCGCGGTTTTGAGGTTACAGAGGAAGTTATTGACGGCTCTCACAGTGTTATTTTTGATGAGGCCGAAAACAGACTTCACGCACAAAAAGCAGTAATGGCAACATTGATGAAATAAATTTATGAACCAAAAAGGAGAGAAAAAATGGATACCGATTTTCAGTCATTATTTCAGGTTCGTCTGGCAAATTATGATGATATTCCGGCAATAATGAATATCACACGCGAGGCGTTTGTGAAGTACCAGAAAATGTCCGGTGTTGAAAAACTTGCCGCGCTTGACGAATCATATAATGACGTTAAAAAGGATATAGACACAAAGGTTGTATTGCTCGCGTTGTCTGACGGTGAGCCAGTAGGCAGTGTGCGTGTTGAGGTGTTTCCGGATAAGACGGCGTACCTTTCGCGTTTTGCGGTGAAGGTCACAAGTCAGAATAACGGTATAGGCAAGTCGATAATGAACCTTGTTGACAGAATAATGATAAAGAAAGGCGTTACGCTGATACAACTGCATACCGATGCAAAGATAACCTCGCTTATCCGCTTTTATTACGGACGCGGTTTTTACATAGATTCCACAGATAAGTCGCGCGGGTATGTGCGCGCGCTTCTCGCAAAGGAATATCAGAAAAAGGATTGCTAAATATAAAAGGATTCGCATCGCGCAGATGAAATCGGCATGAGAAATTCAATTTTGGCATTAAATTATATATTATTGCCTGAAACACGGAAAAATAATCGTAAAAATTTGCACAAAAATTTCATTAAAATTTCTACAAATTTGTAGAAAATTTAATGGAATTTTTTTAATGAAACGCTTGCCAAACGGCGTAAAATTGTGTATAATAGGTATGTTGTGACTTATGTATAGGTGTGAAAACACGTATACATTGAGGACTGATAAACGATGAAGTGGGAGGTTGCGGCTCAGACTTAAATGCAGAAGCCGGTTTTTCCATGGAGTGAGTCCGATTCAAGAAACCGGGCGGCAGTTAAGTTTCGCGCGCTATACCTGTGTTTGAGTTGCAGCCGGAAACGGCGGCATATGGTGAGGCGCGCGGTGAAAATTGACGACTTGCCCGAGCTGTATTTAATTAAGTAGAGCTTGGGTTTTATTTTGAGGGTGATGCGAAACACCCGGCAGTGTGTGCAATTTTCTTTTATCGCTGTCGTGCAGATTGCAACAAAAAAATTCAAGGAGGGAAAAGTATGGCAGCAAACCAAAAAATCAGAATCAAGTTAAAGGCTTATGATCACGTTGTTCTTGATCAGAGCGCTGAGAAGATTGTTGAGATTGCAAAGAGAACAGGCGCTAAAGTATCAGGTCCTATTCCTCTTCCTACAGACAAGGAAATCATAACAATCCTGAGAGCCGTTCATAAGTATAAGGATTCTCGTGAGCAGTTCGAAAGAAGAACTCACAAAAGATTGATTGATATAGTTGTTCCCGGCGCGAAGACTATGGAATCGCTAATCAAAATTGATTTGCCGGCTGGCGTTGAGATTGACGTCATTCAGAAGTAAAACATTCGCTTTTTGCGTATTTCGCGTTTTTGCTTACATTGCGTATCAGCATACGCGGCGGCAATCAATAAAACGCGAACCGCGCTGAAAATAGAAGTGTTTTAGCAAGTCAAACAGAAAATGCAGTAATCCCGAGGGATTATGATGCAGGTCAAGTTTCCGGCGCTTTTACGGAAACCAATAACTGTTAAGGAGGAAAAACAAATGGAAAAAGCAATTTTGGGTACAAAGATTGGTATGACTCAGATCTTTGGCGAAGGCGGAGTAGTAATTCCCGTAACTGTTGTTATGGCAGGCCCATGCGTGGTTACGCAGAAAAAGACTGTTGAAACAGACGGCTACGAAGCTGTACAGGTTGGCTTTGGCGATGTTAAAGAAAAGCATCTTAATAAGCCGCAGTTGGGTCACTTCAAAAAGGCAGACACTGCAAATAAAAAGTATGTCAGAGAGTTCAGACTGGACGATTGTTCCGCTTTGAACGTAGGCGATGAAATAAAGGCTGACATTTTCGCGGCCGGAGACAAGGTGGATGTAAGCGGCATTTCAAAGGGTAAAGGCTTTGCCGGCCCGATGAAGCACGGTTTACACAGAGGTCCTATGACTCATGGTTCAAAATCAAAGAGAGTTTCCGGTTCAATGGGTATGTGCTCAAACCCCGGCAGAGTATTCAAGGGTAAGGTATTACCGGGACACATGGGTGTTCAGAAAGTTACAGTCCAGAATCTTGAGGTTGTTAAAATTGACGCGCAGCAGAATCTAATTCTTGTTAAGGGTGCGATTCCCGGAGCAAAGGGCGGACTTGTTACAATAAGAAACAGCGTAAAGGCATAATCGAGGTTATTGGAAAGGAGGAAATATAATGGCT
>CAZWLT010000058.1:0-9308 GCA_964634915.1 uncultured Clostridium sp.
TAAAAAACGTAATAATATTGACATGTTGCATAAAAAATGATAATATTACTAATATAGTATAACCAAATTTTACAAATAATAAAGGGGGGCAAGCATTTAGATGAATACAAGTAAAGTAAAACCGAAAAAGGTAAAAACTTCCTTAAAGGACAATAAAGGCTTTAAATATTATCTGAAAAGGGATTGGCAGCTGTATGTCATGCTGCTGTTTCCGCTGCTGTTTGCGATAGTATTTAAGTTTTTGCCGATGCTTGGATTATCCGTTGCGTTTCTTGATTATGACGTTGTCGGCGGATTTGAAAAAGCGAAGTTTATAGGTCTTGACGCGTTCAAGGAAATTTTCAAAATGAAGGATTTCTATGTTGCCCTTCGCAATACTATTGTGCTGAACGGTCTTGACCTTATAGTAGGCTTCCCCGCGCCGATTATTCTGGCAATATTCCTTAATGAAATCAGAAATAAGTATTTCAAGCGTGTGACGCAGACAGTATTGTATCTTCCGCATTTCCTTTCATGGGTTATTATCGCGGGAATATTCTATCAGCTTTTGTCGCCGACAACAGGCTATATCAATATATTTATAAACCGTATGGGCGGAGAAAGCATACCGTTTCTTACGGAAAAATGGCACTGGCTTGTAAGCTACTGCCTGATTGGCGTATGGCAGAGTATGGGCTGGGGTACAATTATCTATCTTGCGGCGATTACGGGTATTAATGCCGATCTTTATGAGGCGGCAACTGTGGACGGCGCCGGCAGATGGAGAAAGATATGGTACATAACCCTTCCCTGTATCCGCTCAACAATTGTTGTAATGCTTATAATGAGTCTTGGACGAATACTCGGAATTTCTTTTGAGCGTCCTTATACGTTGGATAATCCGCTTGTAAGGGATTTTTCGGATGTTATTTCAACGTTTGTATACCGCGTGGGTCTGCAGTCCCACAGATATAACATTGCTACGGCAGTCGGACTGTTCCAGTCCGTTGTAGGACTTATCTTTGTATTCGCATCTGATAAGTTTGCAAAGCTTATGGGAGAGGACGGTATAATATAATGAAAAGAAATGTATCTGATATTTTAGCTGATGTGTTTATATACCTGTTTATCGGAGTATTGTCGCTTTTGTGCCTTATTCCGTTCATACATGTGCTGTCCGTGTCCATAAGCGGCAACAGCGCCGTTATGTCAAATCAGGTGTTTCTTATCCCTAAGGATATTAACATTGACGCGTACAAGACAGTATTCGGCGACGCGGCAATGATGCGTTCGCTGTGGTTCTCCGTGTTTATCACAGTGGCATTTACGGTGCTTGGCATGTTCCTTACAATCTGCGGCGCGTTCGCGCTGTCGCGCAAACGTCTTAAAGGCAGACGCGTTATAGGTGTGCTGTTCCTTGTAACGATGTATTTTACAGCGGGAACGATTCCCGATTATATACTTATGAGTCAGCTTAATCTTATAAACACGCCGGCTGTTTTGATACTTCCGCTGGCATTTTCCGCGTATAATCTGATTATTCTGCGTACTTTTATGCAGAACAGTGTTCCGCAGAGCCTTGAGGAGGCTGCCGCAATAGACGGCTGTAATGATTTTATTGTGCTTGTGCGTATAGTGCTTCCGCTGTCCACGCCGGTGCTTGCGACACTCGCGCTTTTCTACGCGGTGGGAAGATGGAACACATTCCAAGACGCGTTGTACTTTATAACAAAGTCGCCTTTAAAGCCGCTTCAGTTAAAGCTGTATGAGCTTGTAAACGCTGCCGGTTCGACATCTTCTGTTTCACAGGAGGTCGCGGGCGAAAGCATGCAGGCTGAGGAAGTATTGAAGTCGGCATGTATTATGTTTGCGACTATTCCTATTGTAATCGTGTACCCGTTCATACAGAAGTATTTTGTTAAGGGCGTTATGATAGGCGCGGTTAAGGAATAATAAAACAGTAACAAAAAATATATAAATAAAAGAAAGAGGGGATTTTTCAAATGAAACTAAAAAAGATGTTATGTGCCGCGCTTGGCACAGTTATGGCGGTATCGCTGCTTGCCTCATGCGGAGGCGGAGGCTCAAACGCAGACAAGGCGGAGCTTACGGGTCCCAAGCCTTATGAGGAGCAGATTGAGCTGAAAATTCCTGTGTATGACAGAGGTATGCAGGGACAGGCTGATGTTGACAACAACTATTGGACAAATTATGTGCAGGAAAACTTTGGCGACAAGTATAATATCAAGATGACATTTGTGCCGATTACGCGTAAGGAGGATGTAACGGTATTCAATGAGCTTCTTGCGGCAGGCGAACAGCCGGATATAATTTTCAGCTATGACTATCCGACAATCATGTCATATTTTTCACGCGGAGCGTTCCAGCCAATCGACGAGGATATTTTAAAGCTGTACGCGCCGACTTTCTATGAGAACACAAAGGATTTGCAGGAATACGCGATGGCTGACAATCAGCGTTATTTCCTGACTGCTACGCGTCCTAAGGATTACAGCTGGGTAACTGTTATAAGACAGGATTGGCTCGATAAGGCTAATTTGCAGATGCCTAAGTCACGCGAGGAGTATATTGAAGTGCTTCGCAAGTTCAAAGAGCTTAACCTCGGAGGCGAAAGCACAATTCCTGAGGCAATGTCTTTGTTTAACGCGTATTTCCCGAATTATTCGAACAGAGAATATCCGCTTTCGGAGGAAGACAACGCGATGTATTCGGATATTACCGTTGCCTCGCTTACATGGGACGCGACCAAGAAAGAGCTTCAATACTGGAATCAGTTATATAACGAGGGACTTGTAAGTCCTGAGTGGATGCTTGACAAGGACGGATCGCAGGCGCGCGCTGATTTCGTCGCGGGCAAGGTGGGTGTTTACAGCTTCTATCTGTCGCAGAATCCTCCTGTAATGCAGACTCTTATGCAGAATTGTCCTGAAGCAAAGATTTCAGTTATAGACCCGTATTACGGCGTTTATGAAGGCAATAAGCCTACAGGCAGAGCCGAGTGGCCGTTCGGTATGGTTGCCGGTATCAGCGAAAAATGCGAGCATCCCGAAGCTGTGCTTATGTATTATGAGTGGCTCAGTCAGCCCGAAAATCTGTTTGTAATGCAGAACGGTATCGAGGGTGTTACATATAACATAGAAAATGAAATTCCGGTGCTTGTTGATAATTATACCGGTACGGAAAGACTTAACTATAACTCAAATAAGGATATGTGGTGTCTTGTAACCGAGAGTAAGGATTACGGCAGCGAGGAAAAGAATCTTGAAGCTCAGAAAACAACATATGCTCCGGCAGGTTTTGAGTATCTGATTCAGGACGCGTATGATTATTATCAGAAAGAATGTAAAGAGTATCAGTATCCGGACTTCCTGTTCGATCGCTCAATCGAGTCGCTTACGCAGTTCGGAGAAACATTAAAGAGCAAGTGGGAAGTAATTCAGGTTGACCTTATCACATGCAAGGAAGATGAATTTGACGCTAAGTACGAAACCGCGTGCAATGAATATCTTTCATCCGGATATCAGCAGGTGCTTGACGAAAAAACTCAGGCTTACGCGGAAATGAAAAATAAATAACAATTTTTTACAGGCACTCGCAAGGGTGCCTGTTTTTTTGCTTTCAGGGCGCGAACTTGACAGAAATATTATTTATGGTATAATTAAAATAATCATTTTGGAGGTGCTTAATGTGAGGAGAATAATTGCCATTGTCGTATTCTGTCTTGCGTTTGTATCCGTAACGGCAAACGCGCAGGCGGCGGCAAATGTTGCGGCATTGATGTATCACAGTGTGACCACTGACGAGTCAAGAGCCGGCGACTATACTATCACACCCGACCAGCTTGACGCGGATATTCAGTATTTTATGGATTGCGGATATATTCCTATGACGGCGACGGAGCTTGCGGATTCTAACATGGCGGATATAGATAACAGGAAGATTCTTTTGCTTACTTTTGATGACGGGTATTCAAATTTCTATACGGATGTGTTTCCTGTTTTGAAAAAGCATAACGCGAAAGCGACAATGTTTCTTATAGGTTCTTACATAAACAGATACGGTTATCTTACAGCGGACCAGACATATGAAATGGCGCACAGCGGATTGGTGGAAATCGGTAACCATACTGACGCGATACATCATACGCCGGTTGAACTGCTTAGGGAGATATATCCCGACCCTGTTGCAATGTATGATGTTATTGAGGATATCAGACGCAACGGCGAAGCGCTGAAAAATATCACAGGATATGAAATCACAAGTATTTCTTGGCCGTACGGATATTATACATCAAATCTTGACGGCGCTGTAAAGAGTCAGCTTGGCTATAAAATTTCATTCAGCACAAATTACGGTGTAAACAAATTCAACGGCAATTTATGGATGCCGCTTAACCGAATGAACAGAGAAGCGTCAGCATCAACGCAATGGGTGTTTGACAGAGCAAACGGTAAATTTTAATCAGGAACCGTTTTTGATTAAAATTTAACTTTATTACAGAAGGGCGACCGCAATGTCCGCCCCCGCATTTATTAACAAGTATTGCACGGTCTGACCGATTTGTCGATAGTCTGCAGCGACACGTTATGGTGTCGCTGTTCCTTTAGGGGTATATTATGAAAAAGATAGAAATAAGAGATTTTAAAATAAAATTAAATAAGGAAAAAGTCCTGCATAATCTGGGCTGCTTTGAAGGCAGCGCAATATATGATACTGTTTCAGGTTACTTTGACGAAATGGAGAATACTTTATACTCTTTGCTTGAGCCTTGCGCGGTTGCGGCGTTTGAGGGTATGAGGGCATATTGCCTTATTACTCTCGGCAGCGGAGTAAGTGAAATGTCGGAGAATTTTTTTGACAGCGGCGAGGGTATGAAGGGTATCCTTGCCGATACAATGGCGGACGAATATATTTTTGCTATGGATAATGTCTTGTCGGAAAGAATAAAGCTTGAAGGCGCGACGGGTAATTTCGGTATCAAGAAAAGACTTGACGCGCCAAAGGATTTACCTCTTGCGAATCAGCGTATTATTCTTGAAAAATGCGGTATTGAGAACGTGGGTGTGACGAGCGGATTTATGTTTGAGCCTGTTAAAACTTTCGGATATATACTTGAGCTTACAGATGACAGAGATATGTTCAACGCGCAGCATGATTGCTCAAAATGCCGGAATTTTGACTGCCCGAGGAGAAATACAACAGCTAAAGGCGATTTTGAAATACTTTCCGCATATGACTATACCCCCGGAATGAAAAGCGGCGAAAGCGCGGTATGTATTGATATCGGAACAACAACAGTCGCGTTTGAGCTTGTGACGGATAAGGGAACAGTCAAGACGTATAAAACAATCAATCCGCAAAGACGTTTCGGACTTGACGTGCTTTCAAGAATAGAGGCGGCAAACAGAGGCAGGGGCAAGGAGCTTGCTTCCGCGATACGTTATACGCTCCGAAACGGATACAGGGAGGTCACAAACGGATTTGGGAATACGGACAAGGTTGTTATTGCCGGAAACACCACTATGATACATCTTCTCATGAACTATCCGTGTATAAAGCTGGGAGAGTATCCGTTCAAATCGGAGCATCTTGATGTGATAAAAACCGCATTTGATGCTGCCGGTCATACGGACAAGATTGAAATCGTAATATATGGCGGCATATCGGCATTTGTCGGCGGCGATATCGTCAGCGGACTTTATATGTGCGACTTTGATAAGTCCGATAAGGTGAATTTTTTCATAGATATCGGCACAAACGGTGAAATGGCAATAGGGGACAGTAAAAAAATTGTAGTAACTTCTGCGGCTGCCGGACCGGCTTTTGAGGGCGGACGTATTTCCTGCGGCATGGGAAGTATTGACGGCGCGGTATGCGGTGTGGACTTAAAAAAGGGGACACTAAAAACTATCGGCGGCAAGCCGCCTGCCGGAATTTGCGGAACCGGTATAATTGAACTGATTTCCGAGCTTATTGACAATAAAATTATTGATAATACAGGTCTTTTGCGCGGCGATTATTTCAAAAACGGCTATAAGGTTTGCAATGGGGTAGTTTTCAATCAGAATGACATAAGACAGGCGCAAATGGCAAAGGCGGCCGTTAGAGCCGGTATTGAATGTCTGATGAAGGAATACGGTGTGAGCTGTGACGATATAGCCACCGTATATCTTGCCGGAGGTTTCGGATATGGTTTGTCCGTGAAAAAGGCATGCAATATGGGTATTCTGCCGCATGGCTTTGAGGGTAAGACGAAGGTTATAGGCAACAGCTCGCTTGGCGGATGCGTTAAATACTGCTGTGAAAATGACGGTATGGAAAGAATAAATCATATAAAAGCAATTTCAGAGGATTTTCCGCTTGGCAATAATGCGGATTTTGAGAAGATGTATATTGAATATATGAATTTTTAGTCTGCGCAAATACGGCAAAATAATGGTACGGACCGGCATGACGCTCTATGGATGTACGCGAGGCTGAATTTAATCAACGCGATAGGTTTTCGCGCGCCATGAGAATCAAATTATGGCGGCATACTTGACATGACATGGGTTTTTTTATATAATAATAAAATAAGAATCAGTTTGAAAAACAAAAGGAGAATAGATTAATTATGAAACCAATGGGCGTAAATGAAATTCGTGAAAAGTTTCTTAGTTTTTTCGAAACAAAAAATTGTTTAAGACTTGGCAGCTTTCCGCTTATTCCGAAGAATGACGCAAGTCTGCTTCTGATAAATTCAGGTATGGCGCCGATGAAAATGTGGTTCCAGAATCCTGAAACAGCACCGAGAAGACGCGTTACAACATGTCAGAAATGTATCAGAACAGGTGATATAGAAAACGTAGGCAAAACAGCGCGTCATGGCACATTCTTTGAAATGCTCGGCAACTTTTCATTCGGCGATTACTTCAAGCATGAGGCAACGGCATGGGCATGGGAATTCTTTACAAAGGTTATGGAAATACCTGCTGACAGACTGTGGATTTCAGTATATGAGGACGATGATGAAGCAAGGGATATATGGATAAATGAGGTCGGCGTTGACGCGTCGCATATCGTAAAGCTCGGCAAAGAGGATAACTTCTGGGAGCATGGAACAGGTCCCTGCGGTCCCTGCTCGGAAATTTATTATGACCGCGGCGAGGCGTTTGGCTGCAAAAGTCCTACATGCGGCGTCGGCTGTGACTGCGACCGTTTTATGGAGGTATGGAATCTTGTATTCACACAGTTTGACAAGGACGAGGACGGCAATTATAATCCGCTCCCGAACCCCAATATTGATACCGGTATGGGTCTTGAAAGACTTGCGGTTGTTATGCAGGGTGTTGATAATCTTTTTGAGATTGACACTGTTCAGGATGTTATGAAGCATATCTGCCGCATTGCCGGCGTTGAGTATAAGAAGGACGAGAAAAAGGACGTGTCTTTGCGCGTTATAACCGACCATATCAGAAGCACGGTCATGATGGTCAGCGACGGCGTCATTCCGTCAAACGAAGGCAGAGGTTACGTTTTAAGACGTCTTTTAAGACGCGCCGCAAGACACGGCAAGCTGCTTAATATCAATAAGCAGTTCCTTTATGAAGCGGCACAGACAGTTATTGACTGTTCAAAGGACGCATATCCTGAGCTTGATGAAAAGAGAGATTATATCTGCAAGATTATCAAGAAAGAGGAAGAGCGTTTTGACGCGACAATAGACAACGGAATTGTGGTGCTGAACGGCTATATTGAGGAAGCGAAGAAAAACGGTAAAAAGAATCTTACAGGCGCGGAGGCGTTTAAACTTCACGATACCTACGGATTCCCTCTCGATTTGACAATTGAAATGGCACAGGAACAGGGACTTGACGTTGACGTTGACGGTTTTAACGCGGCAATGCGTGAGCAGAAGGAAACGGCGCGCGCGGCAAGAGATGAGGGTTCAAGCTGGGACAGCGGCGAGGCTTATGAATTTGAAAATGCGGAGCCGACAGTATTTGTAGGCTATGACACGCTTGAATGTGAAGCGAAGGTTGTCGGAATTGTCGTTCAAGACGAGGGCGTGTGCGATGAGATAATCGGAAATCAGGACGGCTTTATAGTAACCGATAAAACGCCGTTTTACGCTGAAATGGGCGGTCAGGTCGGCGACACCGGCGCGGTAATCGTGAACGGCAAAGCGGTCGGAACGGTTGTCAACACGACAAAAACCGCCGACGGCTATTATATGCACGAAATATCTATGCGCGAGGGCGCGTTAAGCGTAGGCGGCACCGTTACAATGACGGTTGACAAATCAAACAGAATGGCAGTCTGCCGTAACCACACCGCAACGCATATCCTTGATAAGGCATTGCGCGATGTTCTCGGCTCGCACGTCGCTCAGGCAGGCTCGCTTGTAGAAGCGGACAGACTTCGTTTCGACTTCTCGCACTTTGAGGCTATGACAGGGGAGCAGATAAAAGAAGTAGAGGAAATTGTAAACCGGAAAATACTTGAAAGCATAGATGTAACCGTACAGGAATTACCGATTGATGAAGCTAAAAAACTTGGCGCAATCGCATTGTTCGGCGAGAAGTACGGCGACGTGGTAAGAGTTGTTTCAGTCGGTGATTACAGTGTTGAATTCTGCGGCGGCACTCATCTTACAAACAGCGCGCAGTGCGGCTTGTTCAAGATTATTTCAGAGGGCGGAGTCGCTGCCGGCGTAAGACGTATTGAGGCTGTTACAGGCAGGGGAGTGCTTAACTATATCGCGGATAATGACAAGTTGATTTCCGATACAGCAGCCGCGCTTAAGACAAATCAGATACATGAAATTGACAAGAAGGCTGAGAGCCTTGTCGCGCAGAATAAAGAATTTGAAAAGCGGATTGAGGACTTTAAGGAAAAGATGGCTGCCGCAAAGGTTAATAACATTATGGCAGGTATCAAGCATATCGGAGATGTCCAGCTTCTTACCGCTCAGGTAGACGGCATGGGCGCTGACGAGATGAAGTCTATGGCTGATAAGATTAAAGCTGAAGTAAAGAACAGCGTCGCGGTTATGGGCGCGAATACCGACGGTAAGATTACGTTTGTCGCTATGGCAAGTAAGGACGCCGTTAAAATGGGCGTACACTGCGGACAGATTATAAAGGAAATAACCGCGATAGCCGGCGGACGCGGCGGCGGTAAGCCCGATATGGCGCAGGGCGGCGGCACAGACGCAGGCAAGATTGACGACGCGCTCGCGCGTGTCGACGAGATAGTCGCGCAGCAGACGAAGTAAGGAGGAAAAATAAATGGATTGCTTATTTTGTAAAATTATAGACGGTGAAATT
>CAZWLT010000059.1:0-9157 GCA_964634915.1 uncultured Clostridium sp.
CCGCGGGATATTATGACCTTATTCTTATGGATATAAGAATGCCCGTTATGAACGGTATTGACGCGACAAAAGCAATAAGAAAGCTTGACAGAAAGGATAAGGATTTGCCTATTGTCGCTATGACGGCAAACGCCTTTTCCGGAGACGTTCAGCAATGTCTTGACAGCGGCATGAACGGGCATATAGCCAAGCCTATTGACCTTAAAAACTTCTTCGCCGTTCTCCATAGGTTTCTTGACAATTAAAGCAAGTCCGCGTAAACCTGCCGGATTTCAGCTTTAAAAGGCAAATGCTGTTTCCGTGAGGAACTTAAATTTGTTATTGACATTTTTGGATTCGTTTTGTTATAATATTATTAATAAATTATACGAGGAGATGAGCATATGATGAAAAAGATTACGGTTTTGACGGCGGGGATTTTATGCGCCGCGGGTATTGTTGTCGGAGCTTCCGCAGCGGGGATTATACAGAAGGTACAGTCGGAGATACGTCCCGATTTTACCGTAAAGATTGACGGAGAAGTATGTACTTTTAAAAACGCGAACGGGGAAGTTGTATATCCTATGCTTTATGACGGAACGACATATCTTCCCGTACGCGCCATAGGCGAGCTTATGGGTAAAACGGTATATTGGTATGAGGATGATAAGCTGATTGAGCTGAAGGACGAAAAAACAACCGTCACGGACGCGGACGTTATTGTTACGGACGGTAATTCAACATCGGATAAACCCAAGTCCGCCGTCGGCACGAGCGGCGGTTCGGGCAGCGGTTCCTCAAATATTGCTCCGAGCGCCGGAAAGGGCGGTAAAAATTCTCTTCCCGAGGGCGTTGAAGGCATAACCATAGACGAGGCAAAGAAAATTGCCCTTGACAAAGCCGGAGCCGCGGAGTCGGAGGTTGTTTTTAAGGAAGCCAAATATGATTTCGACGACGGCAGATGGGTCTGCGATATAGAGTTTGTAAAAGACAAAATTGAGTATTCGGCGGAAATTCTTGTTTCGGACGGTACTGTGGTTTCGTGGGAAATTGACAGAGATTAACCGATGATAATACAATTCGCATAAGCAAATTTTTCGCTGTCGTGAGACGTGAAGTAAACCTCCGGTTTCACCCCGGAGGAAGATAAAAAGCTTTAGCATGAGAAAAACCTCCATGATATAAAATAGTAAAAGTCTTATTACTAAAAAATATATCACGGAGGTTTTTAACATCTCAATTTTAACAGTGTCCGTCATATGCGCGGCATTTTTTTGTTATTGCTTCCGTCAGAGAGCAAGTCTTCTGTATTCTTCTTTCATATATCCGCTAAGCTCGTCAAGCGGCAGCGGAAATTCAACAAAGCCTCTGGCATAATAGGATAAATCGTACGGCTGAAAAAATATCACTATCTTACCGTCTTTAATATAAAAGTCCGTTTGGTGTGAAGTCTTTATTTCCGGCTTTTCCCATAAATCCTTGTATTCTTCGCTATGTTCCTTTATCATCTCATCAATCATACGATTTAGCGTATTCTCATATCCGCTGTCCGAAAACAAATCCTTTAATTTAATCTCGCTTCCTCTGGATATATCGATATTCTTCGGTATACGCACTGTTTTACCGTGCGCGCCGCCCGTATATTCATATTTTTCTTCAACAATACTGAGAAAATCATTTTTGCTGTATTTCTCCTCCCATGTTATCTCCATAACGCATTTATTCCCCATTCGTAAATTATTATCACTTTGGGCGGCTTCGCTGTCAAAAGCAATTAAATCACCTTCGACAGCTTTTTCTATCGCGTTATTTATTTCCTTTTCAAATTCCTGATTTTTCAGTCCGACAAGCTCAATAACCTCCGCGTACACGTCAGAATAATCAGTTTGATATTCCTTTATATTTTTTTCTGTCTTTATCTTGTCAAAGCCGCAAGAGCAAAGAGAAATTAAAGCAATTATAACAACCAGCAGTTTTTTTACCATTCCGCCGCCTCCCCCCGCTATACGCCGATATTAAAGAATGATGCAGATAAGTCCGTTGCTTCCGTCATTAATGATTCTCTGCAGTGTTTCTTTAAGCTTCATTCTTGCCGACTCCGGCATACGTGAAAGTTTATTATGAAGTCCCTCGTTAACAAGCTCATAAAGCGACTTGCCGAAGATATTTGACTGCCATATCTTTGCCGGGTCGGACTCGAATTCCGACAGCAGGTAATGCACAAGCTCCTCTGACTGTTTTTCGGTTCCGACAATAGGACTTACTTCTGTTTCAATGTCAGCCCGTATCATGTGTATAGACGGCGCGGATGCTTTCAGCTTGACACCGAATTTGCCGCCCTGTTTTACTATCTTCGGTTCATCGAGCGTCATTTCATCGGTTGATGGCGACACAATGCCATAGCCGTTTTCCATAACCTCATGCAAAGCAAATGAAACCTTGTCATATTCCGCCTTCATTTTCGCCAGCTCCTCCATAAGAGTCATAAGCTGATGCTCGCCGTCAATCTCAAAGCCGGACATTTCGCCAAGCACTCTGTAAAACAGCGGCTGCGGCAGTTCCATACATAACTTTACCGTTCCGTCACCAAGGTCCATACCCTCTATGTATGCTCTCTTTACAAATTCACATTCATCAATACCGTCGGACAACGACCTTACATCGCGGATACGATTGACATTTCCGATATTATCGATAACGGCGCTGTAAATATCCTTCTTGAGCCAATGCTCATTGTCAAGCTCCTCAATCCAGTCGGGAATCTTAATATTGATTTCCTTTAGCGGGAATTCAAAAAGCACCGTTTCAATAATATCATGTATATCCGACGCGTTAAGTTCCTCACAATTAACCGCCACAACAGGCACACCGTGTTTTCTTGCAAGCTCCTCTTTCAAATTTTGGGTTTCCTGAGCGTTTGGCGTTGTTGAATTAAGCAAGACAATAAACGGCTTGTTTATCGACTTTAATTCATTGATAACCCTGTTTTCCGCGTCAACGTAATCATCTCTGTCAATATCTGTGATACTTCCGTCAGTTGTTACAACAAGACCTATTGTTGAATGTTCTGTTATAACTTTTTTCGTGCCGATTTCCGCCGCCTCGTTAAAAGCAATCGGATGGTCGAACCACGGTGTTGTAACCATTCTTGGCTCGTCATTCTCCACATACCCCAATGAGCTGTCTACAATATATCCGACACAGTCTATCATACGCACCTTTAAATGCGCGTTATCGCCAAGTGATATCTCAACCGCCTCATTAGGTATAAACTTCGGTTCAGTCGTCATTATTGTTCTGCCTGCTGCCGATTGCGGAAGCTCATCCCTCGCCCTTTCCGCCTGATACACATTCTCGATATTCGGTATTACAAGCAAATCCATAAACTTCTTGATAAATGTGGATTTTCCTGTTCTGACAGGTCCAACCACCCCTATATACACATCACCCTGACTCCTCTGCGCGATATCACTGTAAATATTGTAATCCTCCACTTTACGTTTCCTCCTTTTGTCCAAAAATATATGTTATATGTATATGCGCGAAATTCTTTAATATGTACAAGAAAAAAATTCATTATATTTTTATTTTATGTTTGATTATTTTGCCAATATAGTATATAATAGTTTGTGGATAAATTAAATTACGGGAGCATTTACTTAATGAAAAAATTCTTTAAAGCTTTACTGGCATTTTCAGCATTGGCAGCCATTATCTTTTCAACTACCGCCTATGCCGAAAAAATTATTTATAAAGCGGGCATATTAAACGACTACTACTACTCCGGAAATAATATCTCGTTATACGCACAGACGTCCGTTAAGAACGCTTTCAGCTATGCCGATAACACAGCGCTGGAGTTTACGGAGTATTCTCTTAACAGCTGCATTGACGCGGTAAACACGGATACTGTGGACTTCGCGGCAATGGTACCTGAAAATGATACTCTCAAAATATGCTTTGATTATACAAATGAGCCTATTGCGACAGGATTCCTCGCGTTGTTCACAGCGCGCGACAGCCAGATGTATTTTGATGATTTCAGAAAATTCAACGGCATGAAAATAGGTATGCTGAATGACTGCTATTTTGAAAATATTCTGTCAGAATACAGTAAGAAAAATGATTTTACATATACTCCGATATATTTCAACACAATAGACGAGCTTTGCGGAGCAGCCAGAAGCGGCATGGTTGACGCTATGCTTTCTCCGGCGACAACCGCGCCGGACGGCATGCGTCTTATTGCAAAATGCGGCGGCTTTGATTATTACTGCGTTGTCAGAAAGGGCAATACGAGAATGCTCGATACGCTGAATGAAATAATTTCAGAGCTTAAAGAGGATTCTCCTTTCTATCTGTCATCAGAATACCAAAACAGCTTCAAAATACCGTATTACAACATGGCGGCGCTTACAGAAAATGACTTCACAGCGCTGAAAAACCAGCAAAAGCTCCGTGTGCTTGTTCCGGACGATAATTATCCTATGTCATACTATGACGTGCAAAAAGGCGAATATGCCGGCGTCTACATCGATATTTTAAAGAAAATAACCGACAATGCCGGCATTGAACTTGAATATGTCCCTGATGACCAGAAGGATATGACAATGACAAGCATAATGCAGGGAAAGGCTGATGCCATACTCACAGTTTCCGCGTCTCAGCAGGGACTTATAGAAGCAACTGAGCCATACACATCAATATCTTATCTGCCTGTGGGAAAAGAGGATATAAATGTATTCGAGGATAACTCTCTCCATGTCGGAATACTGGAAGATGACGCGTGGATTAAAGATTATCTTTCCGAAACACATCCTTCATGGTTTGTGGATGAATTTTCATCAATCAATTCACTGTTCTCCGCCGCGGAGGACGAAGATATCGATATCGCTCTGTTATCCTCGCCGGATATGCAGACAAAGACCAGCCTTATTGCTCACCCGAGCCTCTCTATCATTAGAGATTTTCAGCTGAGTATCCCTGTGCGTCTTGGCGTATCGCGAATTACTTGTCCGCAATATGTCCCTATTCTTCTGAATAAGGTTATACACGGCATATCAGTTTCAGAATCTGAATTTGAAAGCAAGGTTTACACGCTAAGCCATATATATGTTCCGAATTTCCGTGATATGCTCTATGCGAACAAATTTTGGACAATAATTATTCTTTTGCTTTTTATAGCGTTAATAGTAATTATAAAACTGCGTGAACATTATTTTAAAAATCTCGCACAGACCGATTCGCTGACTAAAATACATAATATGCGGTATTTTGAGAAAGAATCGAAAAAAATTTGCGCGAAGAATCCTTCACAGCCATATCTGCTCGCTTTGGTTGACGCAAAGAATTTCAAACTGGTAAATAACCGTTTTGGTACAATTATCGGCGACCAGACGATTATAGACATCGCTAACAAAATAAAGGAAATATTTGACGGTAAGGGACTTTATGCGCGTCTAAAAGCCGACAGCTTCGCTGTGCTAATAAGCGACACGGAGGAAAACCGCGCTTTGATTGCCAAGCTTGAAGATATTGATATACATATACACGATTCGTCAAGATATTATGTGCCAATCAAAATAGGTGTCTGCCCTATCCCTGAACTCAACAGCGAGATTCCTCTTTCAACATATATTGACAAAGCTAAAATAGCCACCGCTGCCGCGCAGAACAGCACATCAAATTACCTGTGTTACTTTACGGCGGAAATGGAATCGCAGCTTAATATGAGGAATGACATTGAAGTCGAAATGGAGCAAGCTCTCAATAGAGGAGATTTTGTTATATACTATCAGCCTAAATATGATTTGAGTAACGACAGCATAATAGGCGCGGAGGCTCTTGTGCGTTGGGAACACAAGGAAAAAGGACTCATATCGCCCGGACTTTTTGTACCGCTGTTTGAGAAGAACGGATTTATTGTCAAGGTTGATTTCCATGTATACGATACAGTGCTAAGAATGATAAAAGAAAGAATAGAAAGGAACGAGCCTGTTGTTCCTATTTCAATGAACGTTTCAAGATGCCATCTTGTAGATAAAAATTTTGTTGAAAAACTTGAGGCGCTTGTTAAAAAATATAATGTGCCAAAAAAATACATAGAAATGGAAATAACAGAGAGTGTGTTCAGCCGGGAAGACGTTAATGCCATATCCCTTATTTTCGAGCTTAAGGAACACGACTTCGCAATCTCTATGGATGACTTCGGAAGCGGATATTCCTCGCTTAACCTGCTTCGTAAAATGCCGATTGACACACTGAAAATCGATAAGGCATTTATTGATGACGCGGAAAATTCGGCAAAAAGTCAGGTTATTATTCAGGAAGTTATTTCTATGGCAAAGAAAATCAATGTAAAAACAATCTGTGAGGGTGTCGAAACAAAAGGTCAGCGTGACTTTATCAAAGCAGCCGGCTGTGATATGGTACAGGGTTATTTCTATTCTAAACCTTTACCGCAAAAAGATTTTGAGGCGCTGCTCAATTTATCAAATTGATTATTGACAATACGGGATTTATATGCTAATATATAAGGTAGTAAAGGGGCTGACTTGCAGCAGGGGCTGACTTGTAGCCCCTGTTTTTAATTACACGGAGGGATGATTTTATATGGCTAAAATTCAGATGAAAACGCCGCTTGTCGAGATGGACGGCGATGAAATGACAAGAATTATATGGAAGATGATTAAGGATATTCTTCTTACACCTTACATAGACCTTAAAACAGAATATTATGACCTTGGTCTTGAATACAGAAATGAAACAAACGACCAGGTTACTGTTGACAGCGCCAATGCGGCAAAGAAATACGGCGTTGCCGTTAAGTGCGCGACAATCACGCCGAATGCCGCAAGAATGACGGAATATAACCTTAAAGAAATGTGGAAGTCGCCTAACGGTACTATCCGCGCTATGCTTGACGGTACAGTATTCAGAACGCCTATTCTTGTAAAGGGTATTACTCCATATATCCCTACTTGGACAAAGCCAATCACTATCGCCCGTCACGCGTACGGCGATATTTACAAGAATGTTGAAATGCAGGTTAAAGCCGGCAGCAAGGCTGAGCTTGTAACAACAGACGCAAACGGCAATGAAACACGCGAGCTTATCTATGATTTTGCGAACGAGGACGGCATCATTCAGGGTGTTCATAACAGGGATAAATCAATCGCAAGCTTTGCAAGAGCATGCTTCAACTATGCGCTTGATACGAAGAAGGATATATGGTTTGCCGCCAAGGACACCATTTCAAAGAAGTATGACCATCGTTTCAAGGATATTTTTCGGGAAATATTCGATAACGAGTATAAGGAAAAGTTTGACGCGGCAGGTATTGAGTATTTCTACACATTGATTGACGACGCTGTCGCAAGAGTTATCCGTTCGGAAGGCGGTTACATCTGGGCTTGCAAGAATTACGACGGTGATGTTATGTCTGACATGGTTGCCACAGCATACGGCTCGCTGGCGATGATGACGTCTGTACTTGTATCACCGGACGGCGTTTACGAATACGAGGCTGCGCACGGTACTGTTCAGCGTCACTATTATAAGCACCTCAAGGGTGAAAAGACTTCAACAAACTCTGTCGCGACATTGTTTGCATGGACAGGCGCGCTTCGTAAAAGAGGCGAGCTTGACGGCATTCCTGAGCTTATGAACTTTGCCGATAACCTTGAAAAGGCTGCAATTATGACAATTGAAGAAGGCGTAATGACAGGTGACCTCGCGATGCTTTCAACGCTTGAAAACAAGAAGAAGGTTGATACAGAGGAATTTCTTCTTGCGGTAAACGAAAGATTGCGGAAATTGATGTAATTCATATGCGCATAAAAAAACCGAAGCAAAACGCTTCGGTTTTTTATTAACTAAATATTAGTCTACCAATTCAAGAATTGCCATAGGCGCGCTGTCGCCGCGACGGGGACCTGTCTGGTAAATTCTTGTGTAACCGCCGTTTCTGTCGGCATACTTAGGAGCAATTTCAGCGAAAACCTTTGTTACAACGTCTTCCTTAGTGATGAACTCCAATGCCTGACGACGAGAATGTAGAGTATTTTTTTTACCAAGAGTAATCATTTTTTCAGCCATACTCTGAGTTTCTTTTGCTCTTGTCAAAGTAGTTTCAATTCTACCCTTTTCCAAAAAGCTTGTTACAAGATTACGCAGCATAGCTTTTCTCTGGTCTGTGGGGCGATTTAACTTTCTTGTTCCCGGCATAACTGTTACCTCCTATTAATCTTCTTCTTTTTTAAGGTAAAGACCTAAACCATTCAATTTGTTTATGACTTCTTCAAGCGACTTTCTACCAAGATTTCTGACCTTCATCATGTCTTCTTCAGACTTGTTTGTAAGGTCTTCAACCGTATTGATACCCGCACGCTTCAAGCAATTATATGAACGAACCGATAAATCAAGCTCTTCAATCGTCATTTCAAGAACCTTTTCCTTCTTGTTCTCTTCCTTTTCAACGATGATTTCAGCATTCTTTGCGTCATCAGAAAGGTCTACGAACAATGAAAGCAAGTCGTTCATTATTTTTGCAGCCAAAGATACTGCCTCGTCGGGCTTAATAGTACCGTTTGTCCATATTTCAATTGCAAGTTCCTCTCTATCTGTATATTGACCTACACGAGTGTTTTCTACTGTATAATTAACCTTTGTTACAGGAGTATAGATAGAATCCACAGGGATTACTCCGATAATAGGCTGCATCGTCTGCTTATTCTTATCAGCGCTCACATAGCCTCTGCCCTTTGATAGAGTAATCTCAATATAAAGATTAGCATCATCATTAAGTGTCGCGATATGAAGGTCCGGATTAAATATCTCAACGTCATCGTCACGCTTAATGTCGCCCGCCGTGATTTCCTGCGCGCCCTTTGCTTCAATGTAAACAGTCTTTGGAAGCTCGCCGTGAATCTTCAGGGCAAGCTTCTTGATGTTAAGAATCAACTCTGTAACATCTTCCGTTACACCGGGTACGGTTGAAAATTCATGCTGCACACCTTCTATTTTTATTGAAGTCGCAGCCGCGCCAGGCAATGATGAAAGTAAAATTCTGCGAAGTGAATTACCAAGTGTGGTTCCGTAACCACGCTCAAGCGGTGACACAACAAATTTGCCGTATCTTCCGTCTTCACTCATATCAACGCATTCTATATTAGGCTTT
>CAZWLT010000060.1:0-8747 GCA_964634915.1 uncultured Clostridium sp.
CCGTTTGGCATAGAAGGCATGCCGCCGCCGTTTTGCATGTCAAATCCATTGCCGCCTCTCATTCCCGGCGTCATCATATTACCGTCCGGCTGCGTATCTTGCGCTTCTCCGTTATCCTCGCCTGTATTCCCGTCAAGCCCATACATATTATTTTGGCTATCGGGTTCACTCGGTCTTTGACCGCCTCCGAAGCCGCCTCCGAACATATCATCCATACCGTTACCGCCCGCGTTAAGTCCGTCATCGCTTGCGATTACATTTATGTTACCGCCGTTAATTGTCATTATCTGCTTGGTTTCAATACCTTCGGTTGCCTTTGTTATATCAATATCGCCATCGTCAATCACTATATCGCCATGCGCGGAAATACCTTTTTTATTTTCAGACGCAAGAGTCATTTTACCGCCGCTTATATTTATGTCCGACGAACAGTGAATTGCGTGGTCTGTTGAATTGACGGTTATTTCACCTCCCGAAATATCCATCATCCAGCCCGCCTTGATACCCTTGCTGGTAACATCCTCGCTGTTGTCTTCTTCTGTTTCCTGAGTCCTGGCGGTTTCAAACTGCTTCTGCATTTCCTCGCGCATTGCCTGACGTTCTTCATCTGTCATCTGAGACGGGTCTTGCGTCTCCGTATTCGCGTTTGTATTTGCATTTCCAAAGCCTCTGCCGCCAAAATTATCGGTTGCCGACGCGGGAACATCGCCTGTTGTTGTGACGTTTATGTCGCCGCCTGTAATATCAATAATTTCGTCCGCCTGAATACCGTCGCCTTCCGCCGTCACATTAATTGTGCCGCCGCTGATTTCGAGTGTATCGTTTACATGAATACCGTCATTTTTAGCATTAATCGTGATATTTCCGTTGCTGATTTCCATGCTGTCGGAAGCGTCAATACCATGATTATAATTTCCGTTTACCGTAAGTGTTCCGTTTCCCTTTATTTCAAGATTATCTCTTGAGGTTACGCACGCCTTTTCATTATCGTCAGCGCTTGTATATTCATCACCGTCTGTAAGGGTATTTTCTGTCCCCTCTGTGAGAGTGATATAAGCCTTGTCGGCATTTTTTATATATATGGCTGAGCCTGACTTGTTTGTAAGACTCATACCCGACAGACGGAGCTTAACCTTATCCTCTGTATCAACAACAATCTGACCGTCCTCAAGAGCGCCTGTAACCTCAAAGTCGCCGCCCTTTTCGATTGATATTACATTACCGGAAACAGCAACCCCTTCGCCTGTCACAGTAAGACCGGAAAGGTCAATTGTGCCCGTATTCTCTTTCCATGTTTCATCTTCCGTGTCAGACGGTGTACTGATTGAAACAGTCTTGCTGTCCTCATCCCAGTCAACATCAAGTCCGAGCATATCGCTTATCGCGCGTACTGGAACAAGTGTTCTCCCGTCTTTTATTACAGGCGCCGCGTCAAACGAATATGTTTCATCATTCTTTGTCATATCATTATCGCCGATTGTCATACCGATTGTCTTTGATTTTCGCTTTGCCGTGATAGTTCGGCTGTCACTATCCCATTTCACCTTCGCGCCGAATGTTTCAAAAATAGTTCTCATCGGTACCATTACCCTGCTATCTATTATTTCCGGCTGTACGTCAAATTCGATTGTCTGTCCGTCATATGTCACGTTTATGCCGTCATCCTTCGCTGCTTGGCAGCCGTTTGAAACAACCGCCATAAGCGAAATCAGCGTTAATACGCTAACTGTTCTTTTCATAATATTTTTCATTTTACCGCTTTCCTTTCCTTTAGGATTGATTACAGTATATTCTTCTTTTCTTAAATAAACCTTAAATAAAAAAATATTTTTATAAATAAAAATCAACTCATCAGATTATGCTGTGCTCTTTTATATAATTCTTCCGGCAATTATATTTTATCCTCTTTATCAAGAGTTTCATTCATGCTGCCTGTTCTGTAACCGCATAAATCAAGCGACACATACGTAAAGCCCAGCGATTTCAGATAAGTATACGCCTTTTCCGATATCTCTATTAATTTCCCGAATTCATCCCTGTTTATTTCTATTCTCGCCATACTGCCATGTATTCTTACCCTGACTTGGGTAAATCCCATATCAAGCAAAAACTGTTCGGCTTTATCCGCCATTTTGAGTTTTTCTTCCGTTATGGTTTCTCCATATGCAAATCTTGTCGAAAGACAGGCAAATGACTGCTTGTTCCATGTATTTAAGCCTAATTCCTTAGATAATTCGCGTATTTCTTTTTTTGTAAGCCCCGCGTACCTCAAAGGACTTTTTATATTCTGTTCCTTAACCGCGACAAGTCCCGGACGATAATCTCCTTCATCATCCGCATTAGACCCTTCGGCTATATTATAAATCCCGTTTTCTGTTACTGTCCGCCGCATTTTTTTAAACAATTCCGTCTTGCACAGGTAACAGCGGTTTTTCGGATTTCGCGCGAATCCGTCTATCCGCAGCTCGTCTATTTCAACCGTAAGCTGCCTTATTCCTTCCCTTTCGCAAAATTCTTTCGCGTAATTCGCTTCACGTTCCGGAAAAGATGAAGAGAGCGCCGTAACCGCGACAGCATTATCTCCCAACACGTCATGCGCTGTCTTTAACAAAAATGTTGAATCCACGCCGCCCGAAAACGCGACAGCGACATTCCCCAGAGATTTTAAATATTCCTTTAGTTTCTCAAATTTATTTTCCATAATCATTCCTCATTTCAGATATCGGCGGCTCGCGCCGCGTAATTTATACAAGACTTATATGGATTATTATACCATATTAAAACAAATCTGTACACCATCCGATAAAATGTTATGCAAAAAAATACCGACACCATGTTATTATGATGTCAGTTAAATTCAATCGCTTGTCATACGCAAAATTATCTGTGTTCGCATAAATGTTCTTCTCTCATTATCCGAACCTCCCTGTTATGTAGTCCTCTGTCCTCTTATCCCGCGGCTTTGAGAACAGCTTTTCCGTTTCTCCAAACTCGACCATTTCGCCCAGTAGGAAAAATGCTGTCATATCAGAAATTCTCGCCGCCTGCTGCATATTATGCGTCACTATTATAATGGTATACTTTTCCTTAAGCGTCCACGCAAGGTCTTCGATTTTTGATGTGGATATGGGGTCAAGCGCTGAAGTAGGCTCGTCCATAAGCAATACCTCCGGTTCTACAGCCAATGCTCTTGCTATACACAACCTCTGCTGCTGACCGCCGGACATACCCAACGCGCTCTTTTTCAGTCTGTCCTTTGTTTCGTCCCATATAGCCGCCTGACGAAGCGAACGCTCAACTATCTCATCAAGCTTTGCCTTTGACCTGATGCCGTGAGTTCTCGGACCATACGCAACATTATCATAAACGCTCATCGGGAAAGGGTTAGGTTTCTGAAATACCATTCCCACGCGTCTTCTCAGCTCGTTAACTTCAATATCGCCATAAACATTTTTACCGTCCAGCAAAACAGTTCCGTCTGTTTTACATCCCTCAACAAGGTCATTCATTCTGTTCAAAGTTTTTAAAAACGTTGACTTTCCGCATCCCGACGGGCCGATAAAAGCCGTTATTTTATTCTCTTTTATCTGTATATCAATACCCTTCAGCGCATGAAAATCTCCATAATGCAGATTAAGATTTTTTATATCAAATTTCATATTCTTCTCTCCTCACAGCTTTAATTCGCTGTAAATTTCTTTGCTATTAATGATGAAGCAAAATTAATCAGCAGCACAAACGCAAGCAACACAACCGCTGTGGCATATGCCTGATTTGTATAAAGTCCCTCGCTCGAAAGGACATACATATGTATTGCAAGCGTTCTTCCCGACGAAAACAAGCTGTTCGCCGCGTCGGCAACTGTGCCGGCAGTATAAATAAGCGCCGCCGTTTCGCCCGCAATTCTTCCTGTCGCAAGAATTACTCCTGAAAGTATACCCGGCATTGCTGCCGGAAGCGCAATTTTGAATACAGTTCTCAGCTTTCCCGCGCCGACTCCAAAGCTGCCTTCTCTGTATGTATCCGGCACGGCAAGCAATGCCTCCTCGGTTGTGCGCATAATAAGCGGAAGAACCATGATTGCCAATGTCGCCGCGCCCGCAATAATTGAATATCCCCATCTGAGATACGTCACAAAAAACAGCATGCCGAATAAGCCGTAAACTATTGACGGGATACCTGAAAGTGTTTCCGCCGTTATTCGTATCAGCATGACAATTTTATTCCCCTTTTTGGCATATTCAACAAGATATATCGCCGTGAAAATCCCAAGCGGCACAGCCGCGGTCAACGCGCACAAGGTCATAACCAATGTATTGATTATCGCCGGAAGCATTGACGCGTTATCCGTTGTATACTTCCATTCAAACAGACTCGGCGAAAGATTGGGGACACCCTTGATTAATATATACGAAATAAGAAATATCAACGTAGCAAATGTAAGCGCCGCCGCGATATATACTATTCCCTTTAATATTTTTGAACCTATATATTTCATCAGCTCTTCCTCCTGTTTTTAATCAGTGAACAGGAAAGATTTATCAGGAGTATGAACACAAACAGTACAACGCCTGTCGCTATAAGCGCTTCTCTGTGCAAATCCGCCGCATATCCCATTTCAAGAACAATGTTTGAAGTGAGGGTTCTGATACCCTTTAAAAGACCTGCCGGCATTCTCGCCTGATTTCCCGCAACCATGATAACTGCCATAGTTTCTCCGATTGCTCTGCCTATACCGAGTATTATTCCCGCAAGTATGCCGGATTTCGCAGCCGGCAGCATCACGGCAAAAATACTTCTTTCCTTTGTCGCGCCCAGCGCAAGCGAGCCTTCATAATACTGCTCAGGCACGCTTCTTAAGGCGCTCTCCGACACACCGATTATTGTAGGCAATATCATTATGCCGAGCAATATTGACGCGGTGAGTATGCTGTTGCCGTTGCCGCCGAACACATTCTTTACAAACGGCACAAGCACAACAAGTCCGAAAAAGCCGTATACTATCGAGGGGATGCCTGCCAAAAGCTCCGTGGCAGGCTTGAGGATTTTGTATAAGGGTTTGGGACAGTATCTTGCCATAAACACTGATGTGAGTATGCCTATCGGCACACCTGTAATCACCGCCCCGGCGGTTACATATATGCTTCCCAAAATCATCGGGAAGATGCCAAATTCCGCGGGATTATCTGTCGGAGCCCAGTTTGTTCCCGCGAGGAATTTGAAAAATCCAACCTTGCCCATTGCGGGTATTCCGTTCGCGAACAGGAATATGCAAATCACCAGTACGGCAAGGATTGATGTAATGGCGCAGACAAAGAACAGTCCGCCCATTACTTTTTCTTTGTATTTTCTCATTCTACTTCGCTCCACTTTGTCTTTGCGCCTGTGAATATATCCTTTATGTCAGCGCTTGTGATATTTTCAATCGGATTTTCGGGATTAACAATTATCGCAATACCGTCAATAGCTATAGGCGTTGCCGTAAGAACAGCCTTTTCGCTATCCTTTAAATCTCTTGACGCCATACCGATATCACATGTACCCTCCATCGCGCCTGTCATACCTGCTGTTGAATCACTTGTCTGCAATTCTATTTCGGCATTTGTGTTCACCTTCAGATATGCTTCCTTCAGCTTTTCCATTACGGGCGATACAGATGATGAGCCGGCAACAACAATCTTTCCCGACGGCTTTGTGCCGGTATAAGGGTCGGCGCTGTCATTCACTTTTATATATCCGTCGGAAACAATTTCCTGTCCCTCTGCCGACAATATATAAGATATGAAATCCTTTGCCGCGTCTGAAATTTCCGCCTTCGCCGCGATATTGAACGGTCTTGCAGCCTTATATGTATTATTCTTGATATTCTCGGCTGTCGCCTCAATTCCGTCAACCTTTACTGCCTTTACGTCTGATGAAAGCGAGCCAAGGGACACATAACCTATACCATATTTATCGCCTGACACATTTGTCAGCATGACATCTGTCTTATTCGCAATAACAGCCTCATCGGTTGTATTATCAACCGTTGTTCCATCAGCGCTCTTTTCTTCTATCCCCATCAGTTCAATGAAAGCGCCTCTTGTACCGCTTCCGTTTTCTCTTGATACAACTGTGATTTCACTGTCGCCATTAAATCCGGATGCCTTTGAGTCTGACTCGCTCTGTGACGGCGCGGCTGTTTCAGAGCATCCCGCAAGCGCGGCCGCTGTCATAATTCCTGTTAATAAACCCGCAATTAAATTTCTTGTTTTCATTTTTTTATTTCTCCTTTTCTTGAATTGCATATCTTGCATTGCATATCTTAAATTGCATATTCAGTATATCATCGGTATGTAAAATCTACTATCACGCTTTACTTAAAACTATGTAAAAAAAAAGACGGGTTTGTAAAATCCGTCTTAAATATGTAAGATTTATGTCAAACCTATAGCCGTAAATATAAGTCTTGCAATAAAAGCGCAAATCCACGCGGCAGCGCATTGCCCTATGACAATATATACCGCCCATTTTACTCCTATCTCACGTTTGACTGCCGCAATCGCCGCAACACACGGCGTATACAGCAGGCAGAAAACAAGCAGCGTGAGCGCCGAAAGCGGTGATAACGCTTTTTCGATACCGTCTGTGAAAAGCACAGACAATGTCGAAACAACACTTTCCTTCGCCATAAAGCCTGTAATCAGCGCGGTGGAAATCCTCCACTCGCCAAATCCAAGCGGTATAAATATCGGCGCGATAAGTCCCGCAACCGCCGCAAGAATACTCATCGAAGGATTTACGGCAATATTCATACGGAAGTCAAATGTCTGCAAAAACCATACAACTATTGACGCAAGAAATATTACCGTAAAGGCTCTATGCAGAAAGTCGCTCGCCTTATCCCGCATAAGCCTTGCCACATTTCCGGCTGACGGCATACGATAATCCGGCAGCTCCATGACAAACGGTGTACTGTTACCGCGAAACATGGTCTTTCTTAAAATCTGCGCCGCTCCTATTCCCGCTGCTATTCCGAACAGATACAGTCCTATCATAACCAACGCGCCGCGCTTTGGGAAAAAAGCAGCCGTGAAAAAGGCATATACCGGCAGCTTCGCGCTGCAGCTCATAAAGGGTGTAAGAAAAATTGTAAGCTTGCGATCCCTGTCTGATGACAATGCGCGGCTTGACATTATCGCCGGCACACTGCAGCCGAAGCCGGTCAGCAGCGGAACAATACTTTTACCTGATAATCCGATTTTCCTAAGCGGCTTATCCGCTACAAAAGCAACACGCGCCATATATCCGCTATCCTCAAGAAGAGAAAGAAAGAAAAACAATGTTACTATTGCCGGCACAAAGCTCACAACGCTGCCGACTCCGCCGAATATTCCGTCTGTTACAAGCGAATTTATTATGCTGCTCACTCCCAATGACGCAAGTACGTTATCCGCTGCGGCTGTTAGATAATCAACGCCTAATTCGAGCATCTCCTGCAGCCGTGAGCCGACAGCGTAAAATGTCAGATAAAATACAAGTCCCATTATAAGAATAAACGTCGGAATTGCCGTATATTTGCCTGTCAGCACGGCGTCAAGACGTCTGCTGCGTATACGCTCTTTACGTTCCTTCGGCTTTGACACAACGAAGCGGCATATTTCATGTATAGCTGTATAACGCGCGTCTGCAATGATTGCCGCGCGGTCGAGTCCGTATTCCGCCTCCATACGGGCAATAATCTTTTCAATACGTTTACTTTCTTCATCAGATAAACCGAGCGCTTTAATTACTTTGTTGTCCCCCTCCGCAGCCTTTGACGCCGCAAAACGCGGCGGAATTTGCGCTGCTTTCGCCCGTTCCTTAATAACCTTGGAAATTTCGGCAACATACTTATTTACAAAAGCGCTTTTACGCGGTCTTTCCGCAGATTCTCCGGCATGCACAGCACGTTTTATAAGTTTATCAAGTCCCTCATTCTTAGAAGCGGAAATTGGCACTGCCGGTATTCCGAGTATCCTCTCAAGCTTTACGGCATCTACCGCTCCGCCGTTTCCCTCTATTTCATCCATCATATTAAGCGCAAGCACCATCGGAATATCAAGCTCTATAAGCTGCATTGTAAGATACAGACTTCTCTCGATATTCGTCGCGTCAATTATATTTATTATTCCATCCGGCTTTTCATCAATAATAAACCGTCTCGACACAATTTCCTCGCTGCTGTACGGCGAAAGTGAATAAATACCGGGTAAATCCGTAACAAGAGTATCGGGATATCCTTTTATCGCCCCTTCCTTTTTATCAACTGTCACACCCGGAAAATTGCCGACATGCCGGTTCGCGCCGGTAAGACGATTAAAAAGAGTCGTCTTACCGCAATTCTGATTGCCTGCCAGCGCAAATGTAAGTTTACCGTCTTTTACGGCATTTTTTTCAGGATGATTTATATATCTATCCCGCGGTATTTCAACCGATGTCATATCACGTTTAAAATCTTTTGCAACATTTATTCTGTCCGCGTCTTCCAATCGCAGCGCAAGCTCATATCCGTGAATACAAATCTCAAGCGGATCTCCCATCGGCGCCCTTTTCACAAGTGTTACTTCCGTTCCCGCGATAACACCCATATCCAGCAAATGCTGACGTCCTTCTCCGCTGCCGCCGACAGACGTTATTACCGCTGTCGCTCCTATTTTTAAATCCTTTAACGTCAAAGTATAAGCCTCCTGAGTTTTTAGGAAAATATCCGCAAACAGCGGATATTT
>CAZWLT010000061.1:0-8706 GCA_964634915.1 uncultured Clostridium sp.
TCAAACATAGTTTTCAAATCCTCCGTCCGAATAGATTGAAGATATACATAAATCACATAATTTATTCATAAAGCATTAAACACATGTACAAAATAATTATATCATACCGTCCAAATATTTGTCAATTAAAATCCTGTCAAAAACTGCCGTTTTGCATGAAAATTTATCAATAAATCTTCTCAGTAAAATGAATACCGGCATAGCCTTACGCTATGCCGGTATTCAAAAACAAATACATATTGGGGGGAGTATATGTTTTAACTTTAGGAAGTATCACAACCGATAAAGCTGCGATTATTATATAGAAACAGATAAAATACTATCTGTAGCTTTTGGGGGGGCCCTTGCCTTTGGGGAAGGCAAGGGCATATGAAAAAAAGGATGGTATCGACTGCTTTCATGCAGTCATCAATCTAAAACTTAATATCTTATTTATTGGAATCGGTATTGTCTTCCATCAGGCGAACCTGCATTTCCATAGTTTCACCATCTCTTAAAATTTTGAAGGTCAGATAGTCGCCCGCTTTTTTCTTATCACGGATTTCGTTTATTTCTTGAGTTGAAGAAACCTTCTGACCATCGACTTCAAGAATCATATCATAAGCTTTAAGACCCGCTTCTTCGGCGCCGCTGCCCGATGTAACGCTGGCAATGAATAAGCCGTAACCCGTATCCTTGATTGATACTCCAACAAGCGGTCTGCCCGTGACATGACCTTCTGACATCAGATCATCAATAATAGGCTTTGCTTCTGAGATTGCGATTGCAAATCCCATACCCTCGACACCTGTTGTTGAAAGCTTTACAGAATTGATACCTATAACCTCGCCGTATTGATTGATTAACGCTCCGCCTGAATTACCGGAGTTGATAGCGGCATCTGTCTGCAAAAGGTTATAAGTTCTGTTTTCTATAGTCATTGTTCTGTTAACGGCGCTTATGATACCCGCTGTAACAGAACCGGAAAATTCCTGTCCCATAGGGTTGCCGATAGCGACTGCCAATTCGCCCACCTGAACAGTGGTAGAGTCGCCGAGAGTCGCCGCGGTAAGCTTTGTATTGCCCGGATCAATCTTCAAAACAGCGAGGTCGGTTTTTGTATCCTGACCGACAAGGCTTGCCGAAAATTCTTCACCGGTGTTTAGTATTACAGATATCTCGGTAGCGCCGTCTATAACATGCTGGTTCGTGATAACGTATCCGTCATCCTGAAATATAATACCTGACCCGCTGCCCTGCTCAACCGTCTGACCGTCCTGTGACGGGTCGCTTGAATAGAAATATCTGCCTGAGAACGGATCATAATATTTCTGCGACTGAATTGTTGTCTTGTTTATTACGCCAACAACGCTTGGACCAACCTGTTCGGCAATCTGCGGAACCGTAAGCACCTTTTTGCCGTTCTGATACGATGCAAGCTGTACGGTGTCATCTGATGAATTATCCTGCTGAGCTGTTATGGCAGACGAAGCGTTTGGCGTCTGCTGTGTATTATTTGATTTGCCTAATGTAAAGTACATCGCGGTTGTAAATATTCCGGCAGTAAATACACTCGCCGCAAGCGCGCTGCAAACAGCTGTAAGCCACATATGATTTTTTTTCTTCTTTTTTGGCTCCTGCTGATAAATAATTAAGTCGGTAGATTCGGTATAAGGGTATTTCTTCATAATAGATGTCATCTCCTTATTTAATTATTCTCAAAATATTTAGAATTAATACTTTCTTCCTTATAGCTTTTCGTTGACTATGGTTATATAATACAATACACTTTTGACACTGGTATGAATTAAATGTAAATAGAAATCATATATTTTATGAACAAATTGTGAACAAGGGTTGACAAATGGGTATAATAGGAATAGAATATATGTTAAATGCAAATAATTCGCAACAAATACACAACAAATACACAACAAATACACAACAAATACACAATAAATCAGAAAGGAAGAGCCATGAAAAAGCTACTTATAATTGATTCAAACAGTATTTTAAACCGTGCTTTTTACGGTGTGCGTTATCTTAGCGCAAAGGACGGCACACCGACTAATGCGATATACGGTTTTCTGAATATATTATTGAAGCTGATAAAAGAACAGCAGCCGGACTATATCTGCGCCGCGTTTGACGTTAAAGCGCCGACATTTCGCCATAAGCGGTATGAGGGATATAAGGCGCAGCGCAAGCCTATGCCGGAGGGGCTTGCCGTACAGATGCCGCTTGCAAAGGATATACTTCGCGCAATGAATGTGACTATCATGGAAAAAGAGGGATATGAAGCGGATGATATTATAGGAACTGTCGCGCGTCTTTGCGAGGAGCGGGAAATAAGCTGTTTTATCGCTACAGGCGATAAGGACGATTTGCAGCTTGCGAGTGATAAAACAAGGGTAATACTGACCGTTACAAAATCCGGGTATAATGAAACGATTGTGTATGATGATGCGGCGGTAAAGGAAAGATACCATGTTACTCCGACGGAATTTATCGATATCAAGGCGCTTATGGGCGACCCGTCGGATAATATACCGGGTGTTAAGGGTATAGGCGAAAAGACCGCCATGAGCCTTATTGAAAAGCACCACAGCATTGAGTATATATATGATAATATTGACGACATAGGCTTAAAGGGCGCAATGCTGCAAAAGCTCAGGGACGGACGCGGCATGGCATTTATGAGTAAAGAGCTTGCGACGATTGACCGTCATACTCCTATTGACTTTTCCGCGGAGGATTGCGTATTTGGCGGTTTTGAAAATTGCGCGGAGTTATACGATATTTTAAAACGGCTTGAGCTTAACAGCATTATAAAGAAAATGGATTTGCTCCCTGCCCGGGAAACGAAAGAAACCGAGGATATCTTTAAGGACTTTTCATTTGAGGTTACAGACAAAATAAATGTAACGGGAAAAGTACCGGTTGTTGTTTGCTTTGACAACGACGTAATAACCATTGCCGTCGCAGACGGCAAAAGGGCATATGTATGCGGTAACGAAAGCGGAGTCAGGCAATTTCTTGAAAGCAATACGGAAAAGATTTTCTTTGACGCGAAGGAAATGCTTGTAAGGCTTAACGGGAAAATTGATGTGAGGAATATGTCTGATGACACTGCCATAGCCGCGTATCTTGTAGACCCCGCGAAAAGCAAATATACTATTGAAGGACTGGCGAATGAATATTTCGGAGTTGAAATAGAAAAGCCCGCGGCAAAACAATTGTCATTGCTTGAAGATGATGAGGGTGATAACAGCGAATATCTTGCAAAGTGTGCTGTGGTGCTTGGTTTGCTGAATGAACAAATAAATAAGAAGATAGAAGAAAACGGACAGGAAAAGCTGTACCGCGAGGCGGAGCTGCCGCTTGTCACCGTGCTTGCGCATCTTGAAATAAACGGATTTCTTGTTGATGACGCGCAGCTTAAAGAGTTTTCAGACGCGCTCAGCAAGAGAATTGACGCGCTGACGAAGGAAATATATTTCCTTGCGGGAGAGGAATTTAATATCAATTCACCGAAACAGCTTGGAGTAATATTATTTGAAAAGCTGGAGCTTAAGCCTGTCAGAAAAACAAAAACAGGCTATGCGACAAATGTTGATGCGCTTGAAAAGCTGAAAGACAAGCATCCCATAATAGGATTCCTTATGGAATATCGTCAGCTGACAAAGCTGAAAAGCACATATTGTGACGGTTTGGCGGCGGTTGTCAATCCAAAGACGCATCGTATACATTCTGTATTTACGCAGACAGTCACGGTTACCGGAAGATTATCATCGACAGAGCCGAACCTACAGAATATACCTACGCGTACGGAACTGGGACGTGAAATACGTAAGATGTTCGTTGCGAAAGACGATTATGTGCTTGTTGACGCGGACTATTCGCAGATTGAACTTCGTGTGCTTGCGCATATCGCGAATGACGAAACCATGATAAACGCGTTTAAAAATAATGAGGATATTCATGCGGTTACAGCATCGCAGGTGCTTGGAATACCGCTTGACAAGGTAAGCAAGGAACAGCGTTCAAGCGCGAAGGCGGTTAATTTCGGTATTGTGTATGGCATAGGCGAGTTTTCGCTTTCGCAGGATTTGCATATATCGGTAAAGGAAGCGAAGGCATATATAGACAGCTATCTTGAAAAGTATCATGGCGTGCGCAAATATATGACAGAGATAAAGGAACAGGCGAAAAAAGACGGATACGTAAAGACAATGATGAACAGAATACGTTATATTCCCGAATTGAAGTCGCCGAATTATAATATACGTCAGTTTGGCGAACGCGTGGCGCTGAACACGCCGATACAGGGCAGCGCGGCGGATATTATAAAGCTCGCTATGGTAAGGGTTGACGAGCGTCTTATACGCGAGAAAATGAAATCGCGTCTTATTTTGCAAGTGCATGACGAACTTATTGTTGAGGCGCATAAGGACGAGGTTCAAAAGGTTAAGCAGATACTTTCAGAGGAAATGCAGGGCGCTATGGATTTAAGAGTGCCATTAAAGGTAGATATAGAAGTAGGACACAGCTGGTACGACGCGAAGTAAGAGCATTCGCTTGCGAATGCTCCAAACAATAATTTATACTGCAAAGAAAGGAAATACGATGAAAAAAATACTTCCAATAATAATGATATTATCGCTTCTTTTAACATCGTGCGGAGCAAAGACGGAAAAGACGGATAAGCCCGTTGTATATTCTTCGTTTTACGCGATGGACAGCTTTGTGCAGACTATAGGCGGCGGCGACATTGAGCATTACAGTATTGTTCCGACGGGCGGCGAGCCGCACGACTTTGAACCGTCGGCAAGGGATATAGCGAAGCTCAGCGAGGCGGATTTATTTGTATACAACGGCGCGGGCATAGACGATTGGGCGGAGGACGTTGCGGAAACCTTACCCGATACGGTTGAGGTTTTGCGTCTTTCGGAGCAGGCGGACGACCCGCATGTGTGGCTTGACAGCGGAAACGCTCAGGCTGAAATAGCGGAAATCACGAGTAAATTATCGGAAATAGACCCTGAGCATGCGGATAATTATAAGAAGCGTCAAGAGGAATATTCGCGGAAAATCAGAGATATTTATTATGAATACAAAAACGCGGGACTTGAGGGTAAGAAGCTGTTTGTCACTCACGGCGCGTATGGTCATTTGTGCGCCGGCTTCGGTATGGAGCAGATTGCGCTTGAAGGTGTTTCGGGCGACAGCGACCCGTCACCGGCACAGATGGCAAAGATAGTTAATGAGATAAAGGCGGATGGCGCGAAGCGCATTTTCTATGACCCGCTTGAAAAGAGCAAACTCGCCGATGCCGTGGCGAGCGAGGCGGGAATACAGACCGCGCCGCTTTATACCTTTGAGGGTGACAGCGAAAACAGAGATTATCTGACGATTATGAAATTGAATCTCGAACAGCTGAAAAAGGGGTTGTAAAATGGAACAGGAAATTTTAAAAATAGAAAATCTTTATTTTGAATATCCCGACACAACCGTATTGCGCGATGTCAGCTTTACGCTGCATAAGGGCGATTTTCTTGGAATAATCGGCGCGAACGGCGCGGGTAAAAGCACGCTTATAAAGATAATTTTAAAGCTTCTGCCATACAGCAGGGGACAGATAACTTTGTTTGGCTCTGACCTGTCAAAATTTCGCGACAGTCATAAAATCGGTTACGTGTCGCAGAAGGCTAATTCCTTTAACAGTGATTTTCCGGCAACAGTGAAAGAGGTTGTAATGGCAAACCTTTACAGCAAAAAGGGTCTGTTTCGAAGATACACAAAAGCGGATAACGAAAAACTGCATGAGGTACTTAATAAAGTCGGCATGGATGGATACGAAAATAAACTGATAGGTAAATTGTCCGGCGGACAACAGCAGAGGATATTTATTGCAAGAGCCTTGATATCAGACCCCGAACTGCTGCTTATGGATGAGCCGACAGTAGGTGTTGACGCAAAATCCGCCAAGCGGATAATGGAGATTATAACCGAGCTTAATAAACAGGGCATAACGATAATTATGACAAACCACGACACACCCGAGCTTGTGCGCGTGTCAGGCAAGCTGCTTATTTTCTGCGAGCATGGCAATGGTGAATTTGTAAGCAGAAATAATCTTACAATAGAACAGATAAATGATATTTTCGCGGGAAAGAGAAAACACCATCATGCCTGAAAAATCGCTTAGTTTACCGCTTTTGACGGGGCATAATCTCCATTTAACGCCTTATCTGCCCACCCGGTAAGACGCTAAATGCTTTTTATTACTTTTATTATTATTATTTGTGGGCAGAAAGGCTACGGAGATTTTTATGGATAATATTTTTCAATACGATTTTATGCGGCGCGCATTCCTTGTCGCGGCGATAATCGCGGTAATTGCGCCATGTATCGGTATAACAATAGTTTTAAAACGTCTTTCGGCAATTGGCGACGCGACTTCACATTCCGCTCTTGCCGGTATTGCATTCGGACTTATGTTCGGTATAAATCCGATACTCGGCGCGGTTATATTTTCGATTTTTGCGGTGCTTGGCATTGAAGCGCTGAGAAAGGCGTTCGGCAGTTATTCTGAAATTGCGACTGTTGTTGTTATGTCAGCCGGAATAGGTCTTACGGCTGTGTTGTCCGGATTTATCACCAACGGCTCAACTAATCTTAACAGCTTTTTGTTCGGCTCGATTGTGGCGATATCTGACTTTGAGCTGTATCTTACAATCGGACTCGGAATAGCGGTTATAGCAATATCATTTCTTTTGTATAAGGAGCTGTTTTTTGTCACATTTGATGAGGAGGCGGCAAGACTTGCCGGAGTGCCGGCAGGGGGGATAAACCTTGTTATAATGCTGCTTACGGCAGTGACGGTATCAGTTGCGTCAAGAATAGTCGGAGCATTGATGATTTCATCACTTCTTGTCATTCCTGTCGCGGCGGCGATGATGATTGGCAAAAGCTATAAGCAGACAATGGCGCTGTCAGTAGCCTTTGCGGAGATATTTACCGTTTCGGGATTATTTATATCGTATTACATGGATTTGCGTCCGGGCGGCACAATAGTCCTTATCGGTGTTATATTCCTTATATGCGCGGCATTGATTACCGCTAAGCGAAGAAGGTGATACATATGGATATAAACGAAATCCTTTCGGATGTGGGACTTAAATGCACAAAACAACGCGTGAGAGTTATGGAGGTGCTTGAAAAAGCCGCGTCACCGCTTACGGCAGAGAGTATATATGAAAAAGCGGATGACACGTCGCTCTCAACAGTGTACAGAATAGTTGAAAAGCTGTGCGAAAAGGGAATAGTGAATAAAAACACAATACAGGACAGCGATAAATTCTATTATGAAATAACAAAAGACAAGCATCGCCATTATGCCGTATGCCTTGGCTGCGGCAGTATAAAATACATTGATATATGTCCTGTGCATACAGCGAAAATCGATAATTTTACGGTAACAGGTCATAAGCTTGAAATATACGGATATTGTGACGAATGTATAAAAGGGGACACTAAAATTTAGTGTCCCCTTCGAATTATCGGCAAATTGTCCGGAAAGCGCGGCGCTTATTTTAGTGTCCCTAATCATCTCCGTAAGGTCGGGCATGCCAAAAATTTACACTCCGATAATTTTATAACATTTTTAATGTATATGTCAATAAATTTATCATAAAGCTGTCCGCCGCGTCATAGTCTAATATGCAGCGATATTTTAAAAGGGGGACAGGAAATGTGTTACGATTATTCAAAAATGGTTGGGGAAATAAAGATGCTGACAGATAATTATGATATATTGAAATTTTTTTCAATAGGAAAAAGCATTATGGATAAGGACATTTTATGCGTTAAAATCGGAAATGGCGGGAAAAAGATGTTTCTCAGCGGCGCGTATCACGGACTGGAATATCTGACAGCCGCATTCCTTGTAAAGTTTATTTCGAGATATACAGCCGCATTCCTTGCAAATAATAAATTTTTCGGATATGACATAAAAAAATTATATAACTCCGTGACACTGTATATTGTACCGATGGTAAATCCCGATGGTGTTGATATAGCGGTGAACGGACTTGATATAACAAATGAATATCACAGACGGCTTATCAGTATGGTCGGTATACATAGCTTCAATCAGGTATGGCAGGCGAACGCGAAAGGGGTTGATATTAATCATAATTTTGACGCGAATTGGCATATGGCGGCTGATAGACCGTCACCGTCAAAGTACGGCGGCGAATATCCGGTTTCAGAGCCTGAAACGAAGGCGGTTGTAGATTTTGTACGCAAAGAAAAATTTGATATTATGCTCGCGTTTCATAGTCAGGGCCGCGAAATATATTATGATTTTGACGGTATGACGGGTGAACGCTCGCTGGAGATGGCACAGAAAATGGCGCAGGAAAGCGGATACGCCGTATGTGTTCCGGAGGGGAGCGCGGCATTTGGCGGATGTAAGGATTGGTTTATAAAGGAATTCGGAAAGGAAGGATTCACCGTTGAAATAGGGTGCGGAAAAAATCCGCTGCCTATGAGTATGCTTGATAATGTGTTTGAAGAAAATACAAGAACTATACTATGCGCAATGAGTGAGATTGTATAGCAAAACCACCGCTTTTTGGCGGTGGTTTTGCCGTTTTGTATCAAATTACAGTTTTGCTCCGCACTTTGTGCAGAATTTATTATCCGATGAATTTTCTTTTCCGC
>CAZWLT010000062.1:0-8672 GCA_964634915.1 uncultured Clostridium sp.
AGGAGGACTAATATGAAAATAGCAGTAATCGGCTCCGGCGGCTGGGGAACAGCAATAGCAATACTTTTATCCTCAAGAGGACATGATGTATATTTGTGGTCATGGATACAGGAGGAAACTGACAGACTCGCGCGCGACAGAGAAAACAAGGAATTTCTGCCCGGAGTAAAGTTCCCCGATTCAATCTGTTGCACGCATGATATGGGCGAATGTACGGACGGAGCGGAGCTTATCATAACAGCGGCGCCGTCACCGGCGACGCGTACAACGGCAAAACAGCTTGCGCCGCACGTGAAGGAAGGACAAAATCTTATAAACATATCAAAGGGACTTGAAGAAAAGACACTTATGCGTCTTTCGCAGGTGTATAAGGAAGAAATACCGCAGGCGAATATATCGGTTATGAGCGGTCCGTCGCATGCGGAGGAGGTTTCGCGCGGACTGCCGACAACAAATGTTGTGGCATCGGATGACCTTGAAACGGCAGAGTTCATACAGGATATATTTATGGGCGATATGTTCAGAGTGTACACATCGACAGATATAATCGGTGTTGAGCTTGGCGGCGCGCTTAAAAACGTAATCGCGCTTTGCGCCGGCATATCGGACGGACTGGGCTATGGTGATAATACAAAGGCGGCGCTTATGACGCGCGGCCTTGCGGAAATGTCAAGACTGGGCAAGGCGATGGGCGCAAAGCCTGAAACATTTGCCGGACTTTCGGGTGTGGGCGACCTTATTGTAACGTGCACAAGCATGCATTCGCGTAACAGACGCGCGGGAATACTGTTAGGTCAGGGCAAGAGCCTTAAAGAAACGCTTGAAACCGTGCATATGACGGTCGAGGGCGTGAACACTGCAATGGCAGCATATAAAATGGCGAAAAAATATAATGTTGTAATGCCGATTGTGGAGGAAGCATACAACATTCTTTATAAGGGAATGAATGCGCGTGAGGCGGTTCTTCGGTTAATGACAAGAGAAAAACGCGAAGAAAAGTAATATTGGCTTGCTGAAAGGAACGGATATAAAGAGATGAATGTTGTAATTGTGGGCGGCGGAAAAGTGGGACGTAAGCTCGTCGAGGATTTCAACAATGAGGGCGAGAACGTTGTTCTTATTGATATAAAAAACTCCATTTGTGAGAAAGTTCAGGAAACGTTTGATGTAAGGTGCGTATGCGGAAGCGGAACGAACCTTGAGGTACTGAACGAAGCGGAAGTAAGAAAAGCGGATTTATTCATAGCTGTTACAGAAAATGACGAATTCAATGCGCTTTGTACTGTAATGGCAGGAAAGCTGGGCGCGGACAGATGTGTTGCAAGAGTGCGTAACAGGGAGTATTTCAAGCAAATTGATTTTATGCGTAACGCGCTTGGCATAAATCTTATTGTAAATCCCGAGTTCGCCACGGCTGCGGAAATATCAAGAATACTTCGTTTTCCGGCGGCGATAAACGCGGAAACCTTTGCAAAAGGACGAATTGAGCTTATTGAATTCAATGTTGGAGAGGACAACGCGTTATGTGATAACGCGATTTATGAGATTTACAAAAACTATAAAATAAAAGTCCTTATCTGCGCCGTTGAACGGGGCGGCGAAGTGTATATTCCGAATGGAGATTTTATAATACAAAGCGGTGACAAACTTCACATAACGGCGTCGCACAGAGATCTTTCACACTTCATGCGCGCGATAGGAATTATACAGAAAAAGGTTAAAACCGTCATGTTGATAGGCGGAGGAAGAATTTCCTTTTATCTTGCCGGAATGCTTATTGAAAGCGGAATGAAGGTTAAGATAATAGAACATAATAAAAGCCGATGTGAGGAGCTTGCGGAGTATCTGCCGAAAGCGGATATTGTTTACGGCGACGGTACTGACAGACAGCTTCTTACTGAGGAAGGAATTGACAAAGTGGATTCCGTTGTCACACTTACGGGTATTGATGAGGAAAATATGATTATATCCATGTATGCGAACACAAGGAATGTGGATAAGATTATTACAAAGATAAACCGTATCTCGTATGCGGATCTTATGGAAAATACAGGCGTGTACAGCATAGTTACGCCAAAAAATATTACGGCTAATATAATAATAAGATACGCGAGAGCTATGAAATCGGCAAAGGATACAGAAATGATGACTCTTTACCGCATAGTGCATAACAAGGCGGAGGCGATGGAGTTTATCGTGAATAAGGAGTCGCAGCTCACGTCAAGACCTCTTTCGCAGATACGCATGAAGAAAAATGTTCTTATAGCCGCAATACTGAGAAATAATAAAATGTTTCTGCCTGACGGTGAAAGTCAGATTCAGGTCGGAGATGCTGTTATTGTTGTGACCACGGAGCGTATTTTAAGTCTTGCGGATGTGCTTGAGTAATTTTTTATAACTCAGAAAGGAAAAGTATATGAATTACAGGATGATTGCCTATTCCATGGGGCGGATTATGATAGTGATTGCCGCTACAATGACTTTGCCTATGCTGTTATCGGTATATTATCATGAAGGATTGGTGACAGCCTATCTTATTCCGATAATAATTTCGCTTGTGCTGGGAGCGGCGGTATCACTGAAGGCGCCGGAAAATAAAACATTTTTCATGCGTGAGGGCATGGTAATAGTAGGGTTAAGCTGGATTTTAATATCATTAATCGGCGGACTGCCGTTTTATCTTAGCCGTCAGATACCAAGCTTTGCGGATTGCTTTTTTGAAACTGTTTCCGGTTTTACAACGACAGGTTCAACTATACTCACGAATGTTGAGGGCATGAGCAAGAGTCTTCTTTTCTGGCGAAGCTTTACGCATTGGCTTGGCGGTATGGGTGTGCTTGCTTTTACTATGGCGATTTTCTCATCCAAGGATACGCGTACTACGTATATGATGCGCGCGGAAATGCCCGGCCCTACGATTGGAAAATTTGCGAGTAAGTGGCAGTTTTCTCTGCGGATACTGTATATGATATATATAGCGCTTACGGTTTTGGAAATAATATTTTTGCTGCTGGGCGGCATGCCGTTGTTTGACAGTGTAGTACATACCTTTGGCACGGCGGGTACAGGAGGCTTTGGCATAAAGAACAGTTCAATAGGTTTTTATAACAGCGCGTATATTGATTATGTCATAGGTATATTTATGATGCTGTTCGGAATCAACTTTAATGTGTTTTATCTGCTGCTTATACGAAAATTCGCGCAGATAAAAGAAAATGACGAACTGAAATGGTATCTTGGATTTATGCTTGTTTCATCGCTTCTTATAGCAGTGAATATAATGCCGTTATATCACACCTTCGGGGAATCATTCCGTTATTCCTTCTTTCAGGTATCGTCCGTTATGACTACCACAGGCTATGCAACGGCAGACTTTGCCGCGTGGCCTGTATTTTCGCAGATTATTCTTGTAATGCTTATGTTTGTGGGCGCGTGCGCAGGCTCGACAGGCGGCGGACTGAAGGTTATACGCGTTGTTATAATGATGCGCGCGGCGCATCATGCCATGAGAAAGGCGGCAAGCCCGAGAGGCGTGTTTTCAGTAAAGGCTGACGGCAAAAAGGTTGAAAATGATATGCTGCACAGCGTGTTGGTTTATTTTGTGGTATATATGCTGTTCACAGGAATTTCCATACTGCTTGTCAGCCTTGACAACAAGGATTTTGCCACAACGGTTACATCAGTTATTGCAACGATGAATAATATTGGACCCGGATTGGGCGCGGTTGGACCGGCGGGTAATTTTTCGGATTTTTCTGTTTTGTCAAAGATTGTAATGTCTGTTGACATGCTTGTGGGCAGACTTGAATTTTATCCGATACTTGTGCTTTTTTCACCATATATGTGGAAGAGAACCTGACGCAATGCGGAAAGGACAGTGTTTAAAATAGTAAAGCTAATAAATGAATTTTTTTCTAAAAAGAGAATAAACCCTGCGCGCCGTATTGCGGTGGGATTTGCGCTGCTGATTCTTTTGGGTACAGCGCTTTTAATGTTGCCCGTGTCATCAAGAACAAGGGAAATCACGCCTTTTCTGACAGCGCTGTTTACGGCAACGTCAGCCACTTGCGTTACGGGACTTACCGCGGTAAATACGGGCGCGTATTTCAGCCTGTTCGGACAGGCTGTTATATTGTTTCTGATACAGCTTGGAGGCTTGGGTTTTATAACAATTTTTTCATTTGTGTATATAGTATCAAACAGACAAATCGGACTGAGAAACAGAATGCTTATAGCTCAGGCTATGGGCACGGATAGTCTTGAGGGTATTGTAAAGCTGGCAAAACGTGTTTTGATGATAACAGCCTGTGTTGAAACAATAGGCGCCCTGCTGCTGTCCGTTAGGTTTATACCCAAGATAGGATTTTTCAAAGGTATATGGTATAGTATTTTCCATTCTGTATCGGCATTCTGCAATGCCGGCTTTGATATAATAGGCGATGGGAAAAGCATGCTTTCCTACAGGGGCGACCCGCTTGTGCTGATTACGCTCGCAATGCTTATAATAATAGGCGGACTGGGCTTTATTGTATGGGGAGATATTATAAATAAAAAGTCCTTCAGAAAGCTTGGAGTGTATTCAAAAATTGTGCTCATCACAACGGCAGTATTGCTTGTGTCGGGTACGGCTGTATATTTCGCGCTTGAATATAACAATCCGGCAACTATGGGCGCAGACGGTTTTTGGCAAAAGCTTTTGTCATCGTTCTTTCAGTCGGTAACTACGAGGACAGCCGGATTTGATTCGGTTATGCAGGATAATCTTACCGATATTTCCAAGGTATGGGGAATGGTGCTGATGATGATTGGCGGCGCGTCCGGCTCTACTGCGGGCGGTGTTAAGACGGGTACCGCGGCGTTGGTTATGCTGTCGCTTTACGCTGTGCTGCGCGCGAAGCCCGATGTTGTAATTTTCGGCAAACGTATCGGACACAGAACAATACTTCACGCGATGTCGCTCATTGTGTTGTGGTTTATACTGGTTTTGGCAGGCTCGGCGATTGTCGCGTTTGCCGATAATGTGCCGATAATAAATTCGATGTATGAGGTAGCATCCGCATACAGTACGGTAGGACTGACAGTTGGTATTTCAGAAAGGGCATCGCTGCTTACAAAACTGTTGCTTATAGTATATATGTTTTTCGGCAGGGTAGGTATAATGACAATAAGCGTTGTATTTATGACACATTCGGGGAAATCAAAGAATATAAGGTATCCAAAGGGCAGATTTATAATAGGATAGGTGAGATTTATGAAAACATTTGCGGTAATTGGACTGGGAAGATACGGAACAGCTGTTGCTATGCAGCTTTTTAATATGGGATATGAGGTTCTCGCAGTAGACAAGAACATGGACAATGTAAACCTGATATCTGATTGTGTGACGAGAGCGGTATGCGGCGACGCAAAAGAGGAAAGTGTTCTCAAGTCGCTCGGGATAAGAAACTATGACTGCGTAATCGTGGCTATCGGAGACGATATAACAGACAGTGTGCTTATCACGCTTATGCTTAAGGAAATGGGTATAAAGCAGGTTGTCTGCAAGGCGAGGGATAATCAGCATAAGAAGGCGCTGAAAAAAATAGGCGCCGACACAGTTATAATTCCTGAGCAGGAAGCAGGAATTAAAACTGCCATAGGACTTGTTTCGGACCGATTTATGGATATTATTGATATTTCGGATGAGTACAGTATTATCGACAGTATTGTTCCTAAAAGCTGGATAGGAAAGAGCATTGGTGATTTATCCGTGCGTAAGAAATTCGGTGTTAATATTGTAGCCGTAAAGAGTCAGCTTGACGAACAAGCGGTAAATATATCGCCGTCATCGGAATATGTTTTTAAGGGAACAGATATAGTGGTGCTTGTCGGCAGAACAAATGATATAAATAAAATCAATAAATGATTAAAAATATATTCATATATAACGCATTTTTTATGAAGTATTAACAAATAGTAAGATAAAGTGAAAAAACATATTGACAAAACTTTAACAATTGCGTATAATAGAACAAGAAGACGAGATTGATAAAAAAATAACGATAAAAATTTATCAATCTTTACATGAGGAGGAAATAATATGGCTGAAATTAATGTAAATGAAATGATAGACGGCTATGTAACAAAAGCGCAGGCTGCGCTGGAGGAGTTTATGAAGCTTGACCAGGAGCAGGTTGACGCAATAGTAAAGGCTATGACTCTTGCCGGTCTTGATAAGCATATGGAGCTTGCGAAGATGGCTGTTGAGGAAACAGGCAGAGGTGTTTATGAGGACAAAATCACAAAAAATATGTTCGCGACAGAGTATGTATATCACTCAATAAAGAATGAAAAAACAGTTGGCGTTATAGCTGAAAACGACCTTGAGGACTATGAGATTATCGCGGAGCCTGTTGGTGTTGTCTGCGGTGTAACGCCGGTTACAAACCCGACATCAACAACACTTTTCAAGGCTTTGATTTGTATAAAGTCAAGAAACCCTGTTATATTCGGATTTCATCCGTCAGCACAGCAGTGCAGTGTTGCCGCGGCAAAGATAGTGCTTGACGCGGCAGTTGCGGCGGGAGCGCCTGAAAACTGTATTCAGTGGATTGAATATCCGTCAATTGAGGCGACAAACGCGCTTATGAATCATCCGGGAGTCGCGACAGTTCTTGCAACAGGCGGAAGCGGTATGGTTAAGGCTGCGTATTCAACAGGTAAGCCGGCGCTTGGTGTTGGCCCGGGTAATGTGCCGTGCTATATCCATAAGAGCGCCGACCTTGAGCAGGCGGTTAATGACCTTATTCTTTCAAAGACGTTTGACAATGGTATGATTTGCGCGTCAGAGCAGGCTGCAATTGTTGATAAGTCAATTTCTGCAAAGTTTGAGAAGCTGATGAAGAAATACGGCTGTTACTTCCTGAAGGAAGATGAAATAAAGCTTGTAAGCGATTTCTGTATAAACAGCGAAAAGGGCGCTGTAAATCCTGATATTGTTGGTAAGAGCGCGGCATGGATTGCGGAAAATGCGGGAGTTAAAGTGCCGGAGAGTACGAAGATACTTCTTGCAAAACTTGACGGCGTAGGTCCTGAATATCCGCTTTCAAGAGAAAAACTAAGTCCCGTGCTTGCGTATTTTGTTGTTGACGGAGCAGAGCAGGGTATAGAAAGAGCAGAGGAAATGGTTATGTTCCACGGTATGGGACACAGCGCCGTTATTCACGCAAATGATGATGAGATTATAGATAAGTTTGCCAAAACAATGAAGGCAAGCAGACTTATCGTTAATTCACCGTCATCACACGGCGCAATCGGTGATATATATAATACAAATATGCCGTCACTTACTCTTGGCTGCGGCAGTTACGGCGGCAACAGCGTAAGCGGAAACGTAACGACCGTCAATCTTATAAATCAGAAGAGAGTGGCAAAGAGGAGAGTAAATATGCAGTGGTTCAAGGTTCCTGATAAAATTTATTTTGAAAACAACTCGATACAGTATCTTGAGAAAATGCCGAATATCACGAAAGCGTTTATTGTAACAGACCCCGGAATGGTAGCGTTGGGATATGTTGATAAGATTCTTTATTATTTAAGAAAGAGAACGGAGCACGTACACTGTAAGATTTATTCTGACGTTGAGCCTGACCCGTCAATCGAAACAGTAAAAGAGGGCGCCAAGATGATGGATGAATTCCAGCCGGATGTCATCATCGCGCTTGGCGGCGGCAGCGCGATGGATGCCGCAAAGGGTATGTGGCTGTTCTATGAGCATCCGGAAGTAGATTTCAATTCATTGAGATTGCGTTTCCTTGATATCAGAAAACGCGCGTTCAAGTTCCCTAAGATGCGTAATAAGGCGCAGCTTGTAGCGATTCCGACAACATCAGGTACAGGCTCAGAGGTAACAAGCTTCGCGGTTATTTCAGATAAGAAGAAGAACATGAAATATCCTCTTGCAGACTACGAATTGACACCGAATGTTGCCATTATTGATCCGCAGTTTGTAATGTCGCTTCCGAAGGCGGCAACAGCCGATACAGGTCTTGACGTGCTTACGCATGCTATTGAGGCATATGTGTCTGTTATGGCGTCAGATTATACAGACGGTCTTGCAATCAAGGCGATTCAGCTTGTATTCAAGTATTTGCCGAGAGCATACAAGAATGGAGCAGAGGACGCGGAGGCAAGAGAAAAGATGCACAATGCAAGCTGTATTGCCGGCATGGCGTTTACAAACGCGTTTCTTGGCTTGAATCACTCAATCGCGCATAAGATAGGCGGAGAATATCACATTCCTCACGGACGCGCGAATGCCGTTCTTCTCCCGCATGTAATAGCATATAACGCGTCAACGCCGTCAAAGTTTGTTTCGTTCCCGAAATATAACAAGTTCGTTGCTGATGAAAAGTATGCTGAAATCGCCGCTGCGCTCGGACTTCCCTCAAAGACAACAGCAGAGGGTGTAAAGAGTCTTATAGACGCGGTTGTCGGACTTATGAAAGAGGTTAATGAGCCGCTTACGTTTGCAGAATGCGGAATTGACGAGGAAACATATATGAATAATCTTTCCGATATCGCAAACAAGGCTTTTGAGGATCAATGTACAACTGCCAATCCGAAACTGCCTCTTGTTACAGAGATTGAGGAAATAATGAAGAAAGCATATAAGAACTAAAGTATAATAAAAA
>CAZWLT010000063.1:0-8557 GCA_964634915.1 uncultured Clostridium sp.
TATTTTATCCAGTCGGCCCATTCAACTTCTTCAAGCGTTTCAGGGATGTAATCTTTGGTAAGTTCAAGCGACACAATTACGTTCAGGCACCACTGCGCTGTAAAGTTGGTAGAAATCCAGAACATTTCATCAAGATTTTTATTATTGAAATAATTTTTTATCACAGCCGTATCAAAATTATCCTTCTTATCCTTACCCGCAAGCGAATGTACAAGTACCTGCCACACCTGATACGCTAATTTTTCATCACACGTTTCCCTCGCGGCATACGAACATATAGCAGACGCCATATAAGGATACTCAAATCCGTCACCCGGTATAAGACCGTTTGCCGCCCTACGCTTTTCCTCCGGCGAAAGGAAGTAGAATTTACCGTACCGGATAAGCATATCACGGAATTCGTCATCGCCGAGTAAAGGTACAAGCTCCATCCACGTCTGAGGACCGCCCATACAGATTGCAAGATGTGAACCGCCCGCGGCATTTTCTCCGATATATCCAAGATGACCCGTTGCCGGATCATATTCATAATTTGAACCCGATATAAGTCTTAGCGGTGATTTTTTTATGTCATTTATACCTGTAATAATTTTATCCCTGTATGATGCGTCACCGTTTATCTCCCACTGCGTATACCAGTTTGAGCAGTATGTTGACCAGTCCGGACCGCTTCTCGCATGAGTCGGCAGCTTTGATTTCTGTCCCATATAAGCGTAACGCAGCGGATCCATTTTCAGTGTCGCGAAGTCACCGTCCTTAACATCGTCAAAGACATCTTTCATGCGCGGATCCCCGCCCATAAGAAAATACAATGCTCTGTGATGTCCTGCCATTGCAACGCGAGGCTCCTTACACGAGTCACCCCAGTGTACAACATTGTGCCGGCTGCCAAGTCCCTTAATATCGCCGAAATGATACACGTCAACATCAGCGCTATGACGGCTCATAGCCTCAGCCATAGTAAACACATCTTCTCTGCCGCTTCTCAAAAACGCGTACCACAGCCACAGGGTCGGAACAAGCTCCGTATTCTGCCATGCGTAACCGCCAAGGTCATACTTCCAGCAATGACGCTGCGCGTCATATGTGTGCATGATATCGCCGTAATCCCAAAGACCGTACCAATGCCGCTGTTCAATTTCATTACGATAGAAGTCAAATGCCTTATCAAGCTCTTCTTCAAGCCACTTTTTAAGCGGTGTATCCTTTTTTATAAGACTCCACTCACCCATCGCCTTGACGTCATGATAATATTCAGGCTCACATACAAGCACCGCCGGTTTCTGCACACTTTCAGCCTGCGTCATAAGCTCATCATCCGATGCGACAGCGTCATACATGAATACTGTCATTTCATTCGTGTTTGCTATACCATATGCCGTTGCTCCCACTTCCGGAAATCCCTCGTAATATGTCTGATCATGCGCAACAATGTCATAGTGACGCATATCCTGCGCGGGAGCATCGGGCGGTACAATCCATGCGGTAAGTTTTGCCGTATCCGCGCATAATCCGTCCGCATACAGCGATGACGGGTACTTCTGCCAGAAATCACGCATACAAACAGATATGCCGCTGTTTTCATCCGCAATATACATAAGTCCCTTTGAACGTTTGCCCCAGTTGGCTTTTATATATGCGCATTCCTTATGCCCTGTGCTCTTTTTTACCTCAAAGCTGTCCGCCGTAATCTGCAAAAGCCGATAGCTGTCCCACTTTGTAACATTGTCTATTTCTTCTTCCGTTACGGGATTGCCGTTTCTCAAATCAGTCAATGGCGAAAGATCAATCATTTCACCCGCAAGCTGTTTTGAGTGAACAGGCTGTATGCCGATTGACGGGCCGAGTCTTGGCCGCCACAAGTTCAAAATCTGCATAGTCTCATGCATTACACCATAGTCGCCCGTTATTTTTATACGTCTGTTATACAGTTTTCCCTCCATTTTACGTGTCAGCTCGACACCGACACCTTTTATAAAATCTACGGATTCATCACCGTCATACAGAAACGTATGCATTATTTTAACCGACTTTTCATTATAGTACACCGAAAATCTGATTATATACTGCAAAAAAGTATCGCCATGGCTGCTTTTATGCGTGCCTGTGATTTTAACAGTTGTCTTTACCGGTCCGTTATCCTCAACGGATACTTCGCCGATTTCACCGTAATACGGTACAAGTTTTGCCACTTCTGTATCATTTTCCGTACTGCGAAGCTCCTTGATTACCTTTAATGACGCGTCAGCATAAGGCGTTTTCATTACAACACTTCCCGACTTCGGAAACAGAGCGGTAAACATACCATTGTTTACAGTTATTTCGCTGTCTGTTTCCGTAACTTCATTACCGCCCTGAATTGAATATGCTCCGTCATTTCTCAGTTCAACGGTGTCGGCATTAACCTTCGCGGTGTATGAACTCCATTTTGTGCTTCCGTCGGGATAATACGCGATAGGCTTTTCCTGCCATAAAATATTCTCATCATTACCGCCGTATGGAATATAACAAATATCGTCCTGTTTCTCTCCCTGCTTCCACGGCACGCCGAACGTAACATATCCGCCCTTTGTACGGTTTTCAAGCCAATGTAATTTTATGTTTTTCATTATTAAAATCTCTACTCCTTCCCAAAAGCCAAGACTGACTTCTCTCCTGTCATATCCTTGCGACACCTGTTTTCTTTGCAGCCTGCGCGACTGCCTTTGCAACATTTTCCGCAACTCTCTTATCAAACGCGTCAGGGATTATATATTCCTCGTTAAGCTCATCATCACTGATTATACCTGCGATTGCTTCCGACGCGGCAATTTTCATCTCATCATTTATATCGCTCGCGCGCACGTCAAGCGCTCCGCGGAAAATACCCGGAAACGCAAGCACGTTGTTAATCTGATTCGGAAAGTCGCTTCTGCCTGTACCTATAACACGTACTCCGGCTTTCTTTGCAATATCAGGCATAATTTCCGGAACAGGGTTCGCCATCGCAAACACAATCGGGTCTTTTGCCATTTTTAAGACCATTTCCTCGGTAAGTATTCCGGGCGCGGATACGCCGATAAACAAATCCGCGCCAACGATTGCCTCGTCCAGCTTTACATCAAGATTATCCGGATTTGTTATTTCTGCCAGTTTTTCCTGCTCACTGTTCATTTCAGGATTTCCTCTGTAAAGCGAGCCGTACTTGTCACACATAATAACATTTTTAAGACCTCTTGAAACAAGCAGTCTTGTTATTGCTATACCGGCACTGCCGGCGCCGTTTACAACCGCCTTGATTTCAGTGATGTCCTTCCCCACCGCTTTGAGCGCGTTAAGCGCCGACGCAAGTACAACAACTGCCGTACCATGCTGGTCATCGTGGAATACAGGAATATCGCATTCCTCTTTCAGACGTCTTTCTATTTCAATACATCTCGGCGCGGAAATATCCTCAAGATTAATTCCGCCGAAAGAACCCGCTATAAGCTTCACACAATTTACAATTTCGTCAACATTCTTTGAACGTACGCAAAGCGGAAAAGCGTCAACGTCCGCAAAGGTTTTGAATAAGGCGCATTTGCCCTCCATGACCGGCATACCTGCCTCGGGGCCGATATCTCCAAGCCCAAGCACCGCCGTACCGTCTGTTATAACCGCGACAAGATTGCCGCGGCGTGTGTATTTGTATGATAAATCAACATCCTTTGAAATTTCAACGCAAGGCTCCGCGACACCCGGTGTATATGCCACGGAAAGCTCCTCCCTGTTTGTCACCCGCGCTCTCGACACAACCTCAATTTTACCTTTCCAATCCTCATGTTGTTTTAAGGCAAATTCTTTTTTATCCATTTATGTATATACTCCTTCCGAAAAATTACAATTAAAGTTATTTTATCACAATCCTTCCTTACATTCAATATATTTCTTTCACTTTACCTTCGATTTTTTTATTGGGCATATTGAACAATTCAGGCTTATAAATTTCTCACACAAATATGCACAATATTTTTAAGAAAAAGTGTTTTCTTTTTGTAAAAAATATTGTATAATAGTTATAAGATACAATGAGAATATTAATAATGAAATAAATTTGAATTTCCAAAGGGAGGAAATACCTATGATTACCATAAAAGGCAAAACGGTTTGCGCCGGTGTTGCGTTTGGTCCTGTGTTTGTATTCAGCCGTGAAGAAAGCACAATCAAACGTCACCACGTCGAAAGCAGCGAGGAAGAAATTGCCCGTTTTGAGTCGGCGCGTGAAAAAGCTATCGCGGAGCTTGGTATGCTTTATGACAAAGCCGTTGCGGAGGTCGGCGAAGCGAACGCAATGATTTTCCAGATACATCAGATGATGCTGGATGATCTTGACTATATTGAATCAATAAAGAATATAATCACAGATCAGCTTATAAACGCGGAAACGGCAGTTGCGCAGACATGTGATAATTTCGTGCAGATGTTCCGCGCAATGGATGACGCTTATATGCGCGAAAGAAGCGCTGACGTAAAAGATGTATCCGAGAGAGTTATCAAGATACTTTCAGGCAAAGACAAAGGCGGCATAATTTCAGATGAGCCTGTTATCATTGTGGCAGACGATCTCGCGCCAAGCGAAACAGTACAGTTTGACAAAGAAAAAATCCTTGCGTTTGTCACGGAAGGCGGCTCATCAAGCTCGCATACATCTATCCTTGCAAGAATGATGAATATTCCCGCGGTTATAAGCGCAAAAGGAGTATTAGACGGGGATTACAACGGCAAGCAGGCTATAATTGACGGCTTCACAGGCACGCTTTATATCGACCCTGATGAAGACACGATTGCGAAAATGACCGAAAAGAAAAAAGAGGTTGAGGAGCAGAACAAGCTTTTGCAGCAGCTAAAAGGTCATGAAAGCGTCACAAAAGACGGAAAGCATATTGATCTTTGCGCAAATATCAGTAATGTGCTTGATGTCGGCACGGTTCTCAAGAATGACGCGGAAGGCATCGGTCTTTTCAGAAGTGAATTCCTCTATCTTGAAAGCAAAGACTACCCTTCAGAGGACGTGCATTTCGCCGCGTACAAGGAAGTCCTTTCAAAAATGGTGAATAAACGCGTTATAATAAGAACGCTTGATATCGGAGCTGACAAGCAGGTTGACTATTTCAATATGCCTAAAGAAGAAAATCCGGCAATGGGCATACGCGCCATCAGAATTTGTCTGCAGCGTCCGGATATATTCAAAATCCAGCTTCGCGCTCTTTACCGCGCGTCAATATTCGGTAAGCTGGCAATTATGTTCCCTATGATTACATCCGAATGGGAAATATTAAAGATTTTTGAAATAATTGAGGAAGTAAAAAAGGAGCTTGACAGCGAGGGACTTGCATATTCCAAAAATATTGAGCTTGGCTGTATGATTGAAACTCCGGCAGCCGCTCTCATAAGCGACATACTTGCAAAGCATCTTGACTTCTTCTCTATCGGCACAAACGACCTTACACAATACACGCTTGCCGCCGACAGACAAAATCCTGATATCGGCGAATTTTGCGACACGCATCATATTGCAATTCTGCGTCTTATCAATATGGTTGTGCAGAACGCGCACAAGCATGGCGCGTGGGTTGGTATATGCGGCGAGCTTGGCGCAGACCTCGATCTTACGGAAACCTTCCTTGCAATCGGTATTGATGAGCTTTCAGTTACGCCAAGCGCAATACTGCCTATCAGAAAGAAGGTAATTGAAACAGATGTTTCGGCTATTAAAGACGAGGTGCTTTCAAAATATCTGATGTAATGCTGCTTTGGCAGCCAACACACCGATAAAAAAGGACTGTAAAAGAATTCTCATGAATGAGTAATCTCGGAATATGAGGTTCTTTTTACAGTCCTTTTGGCATATTTATAAATTTTATTGTTCTGTTATATCTTCATACGAATCGGGATTTCCGGAAATCGCGTCACTTTCTGAATTATCTTGGGAGTTCGGCTCCGAACCGCTATTTTCATCGCCGCTGTTCTCGCCGCCGGAAATAATTTCATTGCTGTTTTGGCTACCTGACGAAGACTGTCCCGAATTATTTTCTTCAGGCGAGGTAGCGGTATTCTGATTAGTATTCATAGTAGGTATCGCTACGGGAGTTGAGGATATTGTCGGAGTCGGGGTCAGAGAAGGAATCGGTGATTGGGAAACATTTTTTTGCTTCCTTGCGTGTGATGAATCACAGAATGCCTTTGGCTGAGTACCCTCCACAAAATAAGCCTTTGTTGCCTGACATGTTTCTGTCGCAAGCATTCCGGATATTTCACATACGGTTGCTTCGACAACATTATTGGGTTTTTCGAGTTCTTTCATATTAAGTCTTTCGTGTATACGTTCCATTACAAGATTCCACGCGGTAATAGTTGGGTTGCCGGAAACGCCTGCGGCAGAAATTGATGAAGGAGTATCAAATCCATACCAGCATGCGCCAACGTAATAAGGGGTGAAACCGACAAACCACTTATCGAAGTTATCATCGGTTGTACCGGTTTTACCGTATGTTGATATTCCGCAGTCAAGCTTCGCGCTCTTACCTGTACCCACAGAGCTGTTTACAACCCCATAAAGCAAGTCGGCGGTAATATAAGCGGATGCGGCGCTTATTGCCTGAGTAGCGTCTGAATTGTTTTGAAGTATTACCTGACCTGTGGAATCCAGTACGCTTGTATATGTGTGAGGCTTGATATACTTGCCGCTGTTTACAAACGGAGTATATGCCGCCGCCATTTCCTCGACTGTAACGCCTTGCGTAAGACCGCCAAGCGCAAGCGAGCTGTAGTTTTTGTCGCTGTCCACAAGAGTGGAAATGTGGAATTTGTTTTGCAGATAACCGAAAGAGGTGGAAACTCCAACCATATCAAGGACTTTTACAGCAGGGATATTCGCGCTTCGCGCAACAGCTTCTTTTATCGTCATATCTCCAAGGAAGCCCTCGTATGAATTTTTTGGTTTCCATTTGTCGTTGCCTATTGTAAATTCCTCGTCAGTTACATTAGTCACTTCTGTAATTTTTCCCGTGTCAATGGCAGGACCGTAAACGGAGAGCGGTTTTATGGAAGAACCCGGCTGTCTTTTAGATTGTGTGGCTCTGTTCCAGCCGCGTATATCAGTCTTTTCGCCGAGACCGCCCACAAGACCTTTGACTTTACCTGTGTATGGGTCAATTATAACCATAGCCGCCTGACCTCCCTTACCCGTTGAAGGGAAGTTGGAGGTGTCTGTGAATACGTCCTCCATTATATCCTGAATATCAGGGTCAATAGTCGCATAAATTTTAAGACCGCCGTTATAAACCTGCTGTGTTGCAAAATCGTCTGAATATCCTTTCTGTTCAACAAGGTCGTTTATGACGTCATTAACAACCTGATCTGCGAAATATGAGGTGATTCTGCCTTGCTTGAGCTTGTGTGAATCAGTAGTTACAAGCTGACTTGATGAAGCTGAAGCATAATCTGCCTCGTTTATATATCCGAGTTCAAGCATTTTGCGAAGAACGATGTTGCGTTTTTCGATATTCTTGTCAGGGTGAGCGATAGGATCATACTCGGAAGGATATTGAGTTATGCCGGCGATTGAAGCTGATTCAGCGAGCGTAAGCTCCGACGCGCTCTTATTAAAATAAGTGTTTGCCGCTGCTTCAACACCGTTACAGTTATTTGCGAAATAAACTATGTTGAGATACATGGTGAGTATTTCATCTTTTGATAACTGCTTTTCGAGCGCGATAGCGCGCATTATTTCTTTTATTTTACGTGACGCGGTATTTTCGTTTTCGTTTGTTATATTTTTAATTACCTGCTGTGTTATGGTGCTTCCGCCGTAATCGGAAGTTCCTATTCCGACTTTTGCAAGCAGCCATTTGCCTGTTGCGCCGAATGTGCGTTTGATGTCAACACCGTTGTGTTTATAAAAACGCTCGTCCTCAATCGCAATCATGGCGTCTTTCATTGTCTGAGGTATCTGGGAAGAATCAACCCATATTCTGTTAAAGTCAGACTGTATCTGTTCAAGCTCCTGAGGATTACCGCTTTCATCCTCGTAATAGATAAAAGACGAATAGTTAAGGGCGAGTGTCTGCAAGTTCATATCATTTATTTCACGAGATACAGCCGCGTACATTCCCACAAACATACCGGCGGCGATTACCACGCATATAAATACAGCGGCAAAGATTGTAAGACGCACTTTTCTTCTGAATTGGATTTGCTTTTCCGTGAGCTGCTTTTTTTTCTTGCGTCTTTTTGTATTGCCGCGTCGTCCGGACGGCTGAGATGCTTGCTGCGCTCCATTACGCGAAGCGCCGCTGCGTTGAGGATTGCCGCGTGATGAGGCGCTTGCGCTTTGTCGGCGTCTTCTCGAAATATCCGATGGTCGAGATGTTATCATATCATATTCATCCCAGTCAAAGTCATCATTTGATGTGTATCTGGAATTACGTCTGTTTCTGTCATTGTTGTTTGCCATAATATATCCTCCTGTCTGTAAAGATATTTATACATACTAATTATATCCCAAAATGTATAAATTTGCAACCATTATTTTTTTGCC
>CAZWLT010000064.1:0-8456 GCA_964634915.1 uncultured Clostridium sp.
TCTTTAATAAAATTTTCATTCAGCATAAAAAATCCGCTCTTTAAAAGCGGATTTCTGTTACTTTTTTCCTAATTCCTTTGATTTATTCATACAGCTAACCATTGCCTCGATAACACTGTTTCTAAGTCCGTCTTTTTCAAGAACCGCTACCGCGTCAATAGTTGTGCCTGCCGGCGAGCATACCATATCCTTTAGCTCACCGGGGTGTTTGCCTGTTTCAAGCACCATCTTCGCGCTGCCAAGCACAGCCTGCGCCGCAAACGTGTATGCCTGACTTCTCGGCATACCTCCTATAACAGCGGCATCAGCCATAGCTTCGATAAACATAAACACATATGCCGGTGATGAACCGCTCACAGCCGTTACAGCATCCATAAGTCCCTCATTAACAACTTCGCCCTTGCCAAAGCTGTTAAATACATTAAGAACAACCGCCTTTTCTTCATCAGTAACATTTTCATTCAACGAAAGCGCCGCCATACCCTCGCCCACAAGAGCCGGAGTATTGGGCATTACTCGTATCAGTTTTATTTCCTTGCCGAATGCGTCACTGATAGTTTTGATAGCCTGTCCCGCGACAATAGACACTATCACGGTATTTTCATCAACACTGTCCTTTATTTCATCTATCACGGTATATAAAAACTGCGGTTTTACACACAAAAACAATATATCTGCTTCCTTTGCGGCTGCTGTATTGTCTAAAGTTATCTCAACGCCGTATTCACCGCGTATTTTATTTAACGCGGCATCACTTTTATCCGACACTGTAATATCGCGCGGAGCGGCAATTTTACCGTTTACAATACCGCCGATTATAGCGCCGCCCATGTTGCCGCAGCCTATAAATCCCATTTTCATAATAATCTCCATTCCGCCGCCCTGTGCCGGCACAAATAGTAATGAAAAATAATTTAGCGTCCTTACCTGCAAAAAGTCAAATCCGAACAGGGATTATCCCTGTCCGGATTAATTATCGCAAATTAAACAGGATATGTCTTATTTTCCATATCTACGAGGTCCGCGTCAATCTTATACTTCTGAGCGCGTCTGTACTCAAAGAACTTGACAGCAACCTGTCCGAACAGCGCGTATGACAATACATCCTCCGGCTGTTCAATCCATTCCGCGCATTCCTTCTTCATCTTTTCCAATTCAGGCTCAAGAAGATCGGCGGGGCGGCACGTAATTCTCTTTTCATCGCCAATAATTTTCTTAACTATTGCCGGATCAATATCAACAGGCGTTCTGCCGTATTCGCCTCTGACAATACCCTTTGTTTCCTTTGATATCATCTTGTATCTTTCGCCCATAAGAACGTTAAGAACTGCCTGTGTACCCACAATCTGTGATGATGGCGTTACAAGCGGAGGATAACCCATATCTGCTCTTACGCGAGGGATTTCTTCAAGAACTTCCTCATACTTATCTTCCGCATGCTGCTGCTTTAGCTGTGATACAAGATTGGAAAGCATACCGCCCGGCACCTGATACTTCAATGTATTTACATTTACACCCATAACCTTTGTTGAAAGAAGTCCACTTTCAAGATATTTCTCTCTTAACGGCTGGAAGTATTCGCAGATTTCAATAAGTTTATCCAAATCATAGCCTGTGTCATATTCCGTACCCTGAAGAGCGGCAACCATAGGTTCTGTCGCCGGCTGTGAAGTACCTAACGCCAACGGCGACATAGCGCAGTCGATTACGTCAACGCCGGCTTCGATAGCCTTAAGGTATACCATTGACGCCTCGCCTGACGTATAGTGAGTATGAAGCTGTACAGGAACCTTTACAGTTTCCTTGATAGCCTTAACAAGGTCATATGCTGTATACGGAAGCAGCAAGCCTGCCATGTCCTTGATACAAATTGAATCCGCGCCCATTTCTTCAAGCTGTTTGCTAAGCTTAACGAATGATTCTGTATTGTGAGGACCGCCGATTGTATAAGAAAGAGCAGCCTGACAATGACCCTTTTCCTTCTTACAAGCGTCTATTGCGCATTTCAGGTTTCTTACATCGTTAAGAGCGTCGAAAATTCTGATGATGTCAACGCCGTTAGCAATTGACTTCTGTACAAAATATTCAACGATATCATCTGCATAATGTCTGTAACCCAAAATGTTCTGACCTCTGAAAAGCATCTGAATAGGTGTTTTCTTAGCCTTGTCCTTAATTTTCCTGAGTCTTTCCCACGGGTCTTCGTTAAGGAAACGAAGACAAGCGTCGAAAGTTGCTCCGCCCCACGCTTCAAGTGAATGATAGCCGATGTTGTCAAGCTTTTCCACGATAGGAATAATTTCCTCCGTAGTCATTCTTGTGGCAATAAGCGACTGGTGAGCATCTCGAAGGACTGTTTCGGTAATTTCTACCGCCTTATTTCCCTTTGCCATTTATTTTCACTCCTTATCCGTTATCAATTAAATATTACTAAACATTGCAAGGAATACGCCTGCCGCAACGGCAGAGCCGATAACGCCTGCAACATTTGGTCCCATAGCATGCATCAGAAGGAAATTTGAAGGATTTTCCTTCTGTCCGACTGTCTGCGAAACACGGGCTGCCATAGGCACGGCGCTGACGCCTGCTGAGCCGATAAGCGGGTTAACCCTGCCCTTTGTAAGCCAGCACATAATATCGCCGAGCAACAAACCGCCTGCTGTTGAGAAACAGAATGCGACAAGACCAAGCACAACGATACCTATTGTCTGTGCCGAAAGGAACCCTGACGCTGTCGCCGTCGCGCCGACTGTCACACCAAGGAACAGTGTAACTATGTTCATAAGTTCGTTCTGAGCCATCTTTGCGAGTCTGTCCGCGACACCTGATTCTTTAAGTAAATTACCAAGCATCAGACAGCCGACAAGCGATACGGCATCAGGAATAATCAAAGCGACAACGATTGTTACTATAATCGGGAACAAAATCTTCTCTGTTTTTGAAACAGGTCTTAGCTGTTCCATAACAATCATTCTGTCCTTTTTGCGAGTCATAAGCTTCATAATCGGCGGCTGAATAACAGGTATAAGAGCCATGTATGAATAAGCCGCAACGGCAATTGCCGGAAGTAATGACGGAGCGAGTGATTTTGTTACGTAAATCGCTGTAGGTCCGTCCGCGCCGCCTATGATTCCGATTGAAGCGGCTTCCTTGACGCCAAAGCTGATTGACGGAATAAGCGCGCTAAGAACAAGAGCGCCAACGAATGTGAAGAACACGCCGAACTGTGCGGCGGCGCCAAGAAGAATGCTCTTTGGATTCGCGATAAGCGGTCCGAAGTCTGTCATACATCCGATACCAACGAAAATAAGCGGAGGATAAATACCCAGCTTAACTCCAAGATACAAAAGGTCTAAAAGTCCTCCCTCACGGCAAATCTTGCCTACATCAAGGAAATGTCCGTCTATCATATACTGTGTGTCTGTAAACCATTCTGTGTGCATCATTATTGCGCTTGAATCCTTAATCATCGGCAGGTTCGTAAGAAGCATACCAAACGCTATCGGCAGGAGCAATAACGGCTCGAATTTCTTTACTATGGCAAGATACAGCAATACGCACGCAATGGCAATCATGATAATTGTCTTTACAGCATCAATGCCGCCGCTTGATATAAGCGCGTAAAAACCTGTATTCTGCAAAAAGTTTAAAAAGCTTTCTACCACTTTTTTCACCACTTTCTATAAATTTATTCACTGAGGTGATTAATTAGTTTACAGAAACTATTACGTCACCGCTGTTTACACTGTCGCCCGCTGATACGCTGATACCTGCAACAGTACCGTCAACACCGGCGAAAATTTCGTTTTCCATCTTCATAGCCTCAAGAACAGCTACCAAAGTGCCTGCTTCAACCTTATCGCCCACGTTAACCTTAACTGACACGATTGTGCCCGGCATTGGCGCGGTCACTTGCTTTGCGCCGGCTGCGGGAGCAGCCTTCGGCGCCGCGGCGGCTTTCGGAGCGGCAGCCGGTGCCGGAGCGGCAACAGGCGCATTTACAGGAGCGGCAGTCTGCGCTCCTCCGGTTTCTTCTACGTCAACCTCATATGTTTTTCCGTTTACTGTTATATTAAACTTTCTCATTAAATTTACCTCCTTAGAATCTGTTATTTATCGTTTCTGTAAGACCTGCCCTGTTCCATGCGGGCGCCTTATTGTCAGTTCTTCTGTATGACTTTATTTTAAGGTTATATGTGGAAGTGTTAAGACTTGCCGCAACCGCCGCTGTAAGCACCGCGATAAGCTCATCCTCGTCAACCTCATCATTAGCTGCCGCGTCTGTCTCAGCCTGAGTAACCGTCTCCGCCGCTTCGACAGCTTTTTTCTTGCCCGGGTCTTTATAGAATATAACCTTGAAAAGCATAAGCACAATCATAAGGATTATAAGTACGCCGAATACTATCGCAAGACCAATAATTGTTGTTTCGCCGCCTACTGAAAGCGCCTCGCTAAGTGTGACATTCTGACCTGTCAATAAACTTTCTGAATACATCTTCAAAATCTCCTTTCGTAAATTAAACAGGAAGATTTCCGTGCTTTTTAGCCGGTCTTGAATCACGCTTTGAAGCAAGCATCTCAAGCGCGGCGATTATTCTCGGTCTTGTTGAATCCGGCTCAATAACATCATCAACATAACCGCGTCTTGCAGCCTCGTAGGGCGACGCAAACTTGTTTCTGTATTCCTGAATCTTTTCATTTCTTACAGCAACGGGGTCGCTGCTTTCTTTGATATCATTCTTGAAGATGATATTTGCGGCGCCTTCAGGTCCCATAACCGCGATTTCCGCTGTCGGCCATGCCATAACAACGTCAGCGCCAAGATGTTTTGAGTTCATAGCTATGTACGCGCCGCCGTATGCCTTTCTCAAAATAACATTAATCTTAGGAACCGTAGCCTCAGAAAACGCGTAAAGAAGCTTAGCGCCATGTCTTATGATACCGTTCTGTTCCTGTTCAACACCCGGAAAGTAGCCGGGTACGTCTGTAAGAGTTACAAGAGGAATATTGAAGCTGTCGCAGAAACGCACAAATCTTGCAGCCTTGTCCGATGAATTAACATCAAGCGAACCTGCCATAACCTTTGGCTGGTTAGCAACAATACCTATAACCTGTCCGTTCATTCTTGCGAAGCCTATTACAATATTCTGCGCAAACGCGCTCTGAATTTCCATAAATTCGCCGTTATCAACAATCTCCGCTATAACCTCTCTGACGTCATAAGCCTTGCCCGACTCGTCGGGAACGATTGTTGTAAGCTTTTCGGAAAGACGGTTGATTTCGTCTGTTGTCGGCTCATACGGAGGTTCTTCAAGATTGTTTGACGGAAGGAATGACAACAGTTTTCTTATTTGCGCAATGCATTCTTCATCATTTGCAGCCTTGAAGTGAGCAACACCCGACTTGGCTGTATGCGTATCGGCGCCGCCAAGCTCCTCGCTTGTAACATTTTCGCCCGTCACGGAGCTGATAACCTGCGGACCCGTGATGAACATCTGGCTTGTCTTTTCAACCATGAATATAAAATCGGTAATAGCGGGCGAATAAACCGCACCGCCGGCGCAAGGACCCATAATAACGGAAATCTGAGGTATTACACCGCTGTTTACAGTATTCCTGAAGAATATTTCTCCAAAACCCGAAAGCGCGTCTATGCCTTCCTGAATTCTCGCGCCGCCGCTGTCGTTCAAGCCGATAATCGGAGCGCCCATCTTTGCCGCCATGTCCATAACCTTGCATATTTTCTTTGCGTGCATTTCTCCAAGCGAGCCGCCGATTACAGTAAAGTCCTGCGCATAGACGTATACAAGACGTCCGTCCACCGTACCGTAACCCGTGACAACTCCCTCGCCCGGAGCTTCCACACAATCCATACCGAACTCGGTACATCTGTGAGTTACAAAAGCATCAATTTCAACAAAGCTGCCGTCATCTAAAAGAGCGTTAATTCTCTCACGAGCGGTAAGCTTGCCGCTATCATGCTGCTTTTTGATTTTTGCTTCACCGCCGCCGTTATTAATAACACTTCTGCGGTACTGAAGCTCAGTCAATTTATCAACTGTTCCCATGATTTAACCTCCATTGTTTGTAGATTAGAGATAAATTTATAAAATTATACCTATCGTATATTATAACTTAATTTGCAATTTTTTTCAATCTTTTTTGAGTCTTTTTTCGTAAGTTACCTTTCAAAAATACTATCTCATTTAAAGGATAATTTTGTATATGATACACAAAACAGGGCGGAAATTAAATCCTGCCCTGTTAAATCACGCTATTTTTACATTGCCCGCGCTATTTACCCTGCAAATAGCTTATTTCATGGCTTGTGAGGTGCCGCCATCTGCCAAGCGGAAGGTTTCCCATCTCCACTGTGCCTATCTGAATTCTTTTTAGTCCGACAACCTTATTTCCGACTGCTTCAAACATTTTTCGTACCTGTCTGTTTTTACCCTCATGTATTGTTATCTTAACCATTGTGTAACCGTCATACGCGTCAAGAATTTCAGCCTTCGCCGGAGATGTCTTGAAATTATCATCTATATAAACCCCGTTTCGGAGCATATTCATTCCTTTTATTGTCATACCGCCCTTAACAGTGGCAATATAAGTCTTGTCCATATGAAATTTAGGATGGGTGACTTTATACGTAAAATCACCGTCATTTGTGAGCAGCAGCAGTCCTTCTGTGTCATAATCAAGACGTCCTACCGGAAATATCCTGACGTCGCTCAAATCATTTTTCACAAGGTCAACAACGGTCGGACGGTCAAACTGATCCTTTGCCGTTGAAACATAGCCCACAGGTTTATTCAGCATAATATAATACTTTTTATTTTTATTCTTTATCGGTTTTCCGTCAACACTGACCTCATCTGCGCCGATTTCCACCTTTATGCCCTGCTCCGTCACTTTTTCTCCGTTTACCATGACTCTGCCCTCCGAAATCATGCTTTCCGCGCCGCGTCTGGAAGCAATTCCGCACATGGCAATATATTTTTGCAGTCTAACTATTTCACCCATAGTCTTTTCCTTTCCGTTTATACTAAAAGTCTGTTCACAACATTTTTGAAATGAGCAAAAAAACTGTTTCTCAGCCTTACGGGGCTGACATTCCTGATATCGCTTTGTGAAACGATATCAACACTGCCGACTTCTGTACCGTTACAGCGTATTTCAAGATACCCTATTTTTTCTCCCGCGTTGATTGGCGAATGTAAATCGCTCGCCATATGTGAAATCAGCTGAACCTCAGTCCGTCCGTTTTCCTTAAAAGGGATTGTGAAATCCCCGGCTGCCACGATGTTATATTTTTTTCCGTCAACCTCCGCAACCTTGACATTCATTCCTTCCTCAACAACCTTTTTCGGATAATGCGACGCAAAAGCATAATCAAGCATTTGCATATGATCGTTCCAGTCCTCATTGTCATCAAGCGTAACGGCTATAAACTCCATGTCATTTCTTTTTGCCGATGAAACAAGACATCTTCCCGTATCCTCGGTATATCCCGTCTTAATTCCCGTCGCTCCCTCGTATAAGTCAAACATTTTATTATGATTTGAAAAATACAATACTCCCTCGGCATTGAGAGGCTGCGCCTGATATGTTTTTGTTCCGACAATTTCACGGAATCTCGGATCATTCATAGCGCATCTTGCAATAAACGCAAGATCGGCTGCCGTTGTATAATGCTCAGGATCGTACAAGCCGTTCGGATTTACAAAATGCGTATTCCTCAGACCCATCGATACAGCCCGTTCATTCATAATATCCACAAAGGCTTCAACGCTGCCCGAAATATGTTCGGCAATCGCCACTGCCGCGTCATTGCCTGAATTGAGCATCAGTCCATACAGCATATCACGCATATAAAGCTGCATATTTTCAGCAATATATGCGGACGAGCCTTCCTGTGAAGCCGCATTGGCGCTTACTGTTACAATATCATCCATATTGCTGTTCTCCAGCGCGAGAAGCGCCGTCATAATTTTTGTGGTGCTTGCCATTGCATGCTTTTTATTTATATTCTTTGAAAATACCACCTCGCCTGTTGCGCCGTTTATGACGCAGGCACAGTCGGCAAAATCAGCCATTGCAAACGCGTTGCTTGCGGCACAGATAATCATCGAAATCACTACAACCGCTGCGATAATTTTTTTCATCAACAAACATCTCCGTTTTTTATGTATAATTTATGGTTGACAAACAATAATAAAACTGGTATAATAATTATCGTTTGGAGAATGCGAGGGTGGCGGAATAGGCAGACGCGCACGTTTGAGGGGCGTGTGGTTAACCCGTGCCGGTTCAAGTCCGGTCCCTCGCACCATTTTTTTACTTACAACAATATATATTCTATCATACAAAAAAATATTTATCAACATTTCTCAAAAACTTTCTGAAAAGTGTTGACAAATTTTTGATTTAATGGTATTATAATTCTCGTTGGCTGA
>CAZWLT010000065.1:0-8448 GCA_964634915.1 uncultured Clostridium sp.
ACATATATTCATATGTCGCTGATTTTTTTAGCATTCCCATATAAAGGGAATGCTATATATTAAAAGAATATTTCGCAATCGTCCTCTACCTTACGGCAATTTTTAAGTACCTTCGGCATAACCTCTTTCGGGTCTGCCCCGTCTTTAAATTCAACATTCATTTTCAGCGTCATGAAATTTACAACCGCTTTTTCAACACCCTCCGTATTGTTTGCCGCGTCCTCCATCTTATTGGCGCAATTTGCGCAATCCACTTCAATCTTATAACTTTTTTTCACATTAACAACCTCCTTGTATATTATATTTGAATAAGTGTTCATTTGTTCATTTATTGATTTGATTATACCATACTATTTTTTCATTGTCAATATGTTTTTTAAAAATAGGGGCTGTTTAAAAAGTCATTTTTAAACAGCCCTGATTTTTAGGGGATATGAAAAAACTCCATTATCATTTATTTTCTATTTTATACAGCATTGTCGCGGCTTCCGCCCGTTTTATATTATTGCCGGGTAATATAGTGTTATCCTCATAGCCTGTCACAATCCCCATGGAATACAGTTTCTTTACTCCTTCCTGTGCCCACTGCGCTATATTATCATTATCCGCGAACGGCAGATTTGGCAAATCGCCGTTTTCCGGAAGTATTCTGCCAAGTATCGTCATAGCCTCTGCCCTTGTGATATTGTCATACGGCGCAAATTCGTCCGAGCCGTCATCAGAGGAACGTCCAAGGATTATACCCTCCGTATATGCCGCCTTTACGGCGTCAAGCGCCCACAGAGGTATTGTGTCAGTATCCTTAAAGTCAAGCTGTACATTTGCGTATTCAGACATATCAAGCTGCATATAGTTCACAATCATAGACGCAAACTCTGCTCTCGTCATATTATTATCCGGTCTGAATACCATTTCGCCGTTTTCTTCCTGTCCGCTTATAATACCCTTCTCTGCCATTGCGTCTATTATTTCCTTTGCCCAGTGATTTGCAGTATCAGCAAACAATTCAGACTTAGGATATCCTGAAATATGAACAGGTATTTCCTTCGTCATATCTCCGGCGGTTATTTTTATCTTGCCATCGGCATTTTCTGTATTCGCAAGGGTGAATATACCGTCAGGCGTCACCTCGCCTATATCACCCTCAACTTCCCACTTATACATTCTTGCGTTTGAGTGAAGCTCCACATTATTAACATATGACGATGCTGACAACGCAAGCTGAAGTTCTTCGTTCGGCTGTGTGTTTATTTCTTCAATCTCTTTCCAGTCAGCCTGATTATATACCTTTATTTCCTCCGGTGTTTCAAACACTGAGTATACCTGTGATGTTATATCGCCGTTATTGCCATAGATTATAACATTAACTATACCTGTGCCGTCAAAATATACGTATCCATCGCTGTCAACAATTGTATCCGTATCGGTTTCAGCGCGGAATCCGATATTTGACATCTCTTCCATTCTGTAATTCGCGGAATCATATATACTTTCTATTTCCAGCTGTGTGCTCATACCGGACAGATAATTAGTATTTCCGGCATCCTTCAGATTTACAATCCACGGCTCATTTGTTCTTTCCCTGTTATCTTTAAGGAATATAAAATTTGCCACACTCCTGAGATATCCGTCTGACGGAGAATTTACGACCATAGTCGAATCCATGCCCGGAAACCACGCGGAAATAGTTGTTGAGCCGCCGCCGTCAAGATTTATCGCGTCTACGCAGCCAAGCTCCGCCATTCTTTGCGCCAGTGTTTTAAGCTGCGCGCCGTAGCTGTAACCCGACTGACGTCCGTCAAGCGTATAGAAAATTATATTGCCGTTTTCCTTTATTCCGACAGCTGTTCTCGGCGCGGCGCCCGCCTCAAAATTCGAATTTGCCACTCCGTTTTCGACCAGTCTGCCGCCGACTGAACTAACGGCGTTTTCCACGCTTGCCCATGTTCCGTCGTCACCGACAGCCTCATTCGCAATAATCAGCTCTTGCCCCGCATACACATTACTCAGAAAATTATAGCAATCCGAATCACCTGTTTTATCCATTACGAACACCATTTTACCTTCAGGTATTTCAATAGCGCCGTTATATTCAAAAACATCATCCACTGTAACCGTCATAGTCTCATTTACGCGAAGTCCGCCTTCTTTCGGTGTGCATATCACAAATATACAATCCGATGAAGTTTTTGTGGATGTTCCGAATTTATCTGTAAGCAGATATACAGGGTCAAATCCCGCCTGACACCATTTATTGATGTACATTATTTCTATTTTATCAGTACCGTTGGACAACGATGTTTTCAAATCCATCCATTTTATAACGCCTGTTCCGTCACTCCTAAAGCCTACCGCGTCCTGTCCGCCGTATTCCTTTGACACAATTTCTCCGTCTATAATTGTGTATCCCATCGGTATACCGGTTTGAAACGAAAAATAATCGGCGTTTATGCCAACAAGCGGTCTTAAACCGTTTTCCTCCATATACTCCTCCGCTTGTGTTATATTACGCGTTCCCCATATGCTCTTTCCGTTCACCACTATAGGAACGGCATCGCTATTCGGTGTATATTCAACATAATATTCATTTTGTTTGCCCACACTGTCAGATGTAAATTGAACATTATGGAAGTATGTATCCGCTCCCATATATGAAGTCCAGCCGCCGCTTTCGCTGCCGAGTACATCGGCATATGCCGAAGTTCCCATACTTATCGCAAATAATGTTACTAAAAATAAAATTTTTTTCTTCAAAATTCTTTCCTCCCAACATCACACACAGATAGTATACCACATTTTTTCGCTTATGTAAAATTCAAATAATGGATTTTACAGCATAAAAGGCAGACATATCAGCCTGCCTCTTATTCTTATATATTTTTCTTTACCGGTTTTCCAAATACCGGAAGTCCGTTTTCGTCATAATCAAATATCTTTGCTCTTGCATGACGGTTGACGTCATATAACGGGTCGCCGTCTATTTCCTTGTAATTACGGCTGTGATACACAAGCACGTCGCGTCCGTTATCAGTAGTAAAGCAGTTATGTCCCGGTCCGTACTGTTCGTTTTCTTCACTCGTCACAAACACCGGCATATCGCTCTTGTGCCATGAAACATTATCAAGTAAATCGCTGTCCTCATCCGCCCATAGCATACCCATACAATAATTCATGCCCGTATCAGATGCGGAATACGTGACAATAACCTTTCCGTTTCTCGCAAGAACCGCCGGCGCCTCATTAACCGCAAATCCCTGTTTCTCCCAGAAATACTGCGGTGTTGTCAGAAGCATCGGTTTTGTTTCAAGAGTCCACGGATTTTTCATTCGCGCAATATAAATATCCGAAGGACCGCTTTTTGTCGTCTTTTGTGCCCATAGCGCGTACTGTTTCCCGTCTTTATGTATAAAACTCGTCATATCGAGCGAAAAGGTCTCCGCTCCGACATTAATTCTGCCGACTTCAATCCACTTTCCCGTCATCGGATTTTTATCTCTGCACATAAGCACATACGGTCTTATCTCCCACACATCAACAGCATCACCGGCTGTGAAGTATATATACCATGTATTGTCTATATAATGAAGCTCCGGCGCCCATATATGCGAGCCCATTTCACCGGTTGAATGTTTATGCCATATAACCTTTGCGTCTGCCGTAAGAAGCGCGTTAAGAGTTTTTGCGCGTCTTAATTCTATACAATCATACCGCGGCATTGAACCCGTGAAATAATAATACCCGTCCGTGTGCAAATACACATACGGGTCGGCTCTCTGATATACGAGCGGACTGTTATACTCAAATCCCTTATCCATAGCAAAAATCCACCTTTCAAAATTATACCATTGATTATTATAATATTAAAAGCCGGATTTGTAAACAGTTATTTTGCAAATTGTCTGCCATTATTATCAATTATATAATTATCGTGATGAATCAGCTCCGATATTGTCGCAAATTCAAATTTACATTCCAGAGCCTCCAGAATTTTCGGCAGTACGTTTGCCGTGCTTTTTGTGCCGTTATGGAGCAGTATAATATCCCCTGCCTGCGTCTTTTTCACGCTTCGGTCATATATGGATTGCGCGTCTGCGTCACCGTAATCTATTCCGTCTACAGACCACTGTATATATGTTCTCTTGCTGTTATCCGCAGCTTTTATTACCGTATCGTTATAACCGCCTGACGGCGCGCGCATAAGATACGGCTTATTTCCTGTCACCTGTTCAATAAGCGCGTCGCATTTATCAAGGTCCGCCGTTATCTGCGGCGCCGACAGCTTTGTGTAATCCGCGTGATTATATGAGTGGTTGCCGATTTCATGCCCTCTCTCGCTTATCTTACGGAGCGCGTCAGGATATTTTTCCACCCAGTCGCCCACAACAAAAAATGTCGCTTTGCAGTCATACTTGTCCAACGTATCAAGAATTGAGTCTATATCCTCATCATTCCACGCGCAGTCAAATGTAAGCGCAATTTTGTTATCATCACGTTCTACGCTGTATATCGGCACCTCTCTGCCGTTGACCTCAAATACCGTCACTGCCTTTGTGCCTGAGAACCATGCCAGAGGCACTGCGGCTATTATCGCAAGCGCAATTAAAAGATGTCTGAGCTTTATCACCACAAAATTCAAAATGTCAACCTCCCAAAACAGTAATTCTCTTATTACTATTTTATTCATGTCGGCATTTATTTATTACATTATAACAGCCATGTCGGCAGATTTTTTTTCTGCGGCGGTTGTTTTTTCCGCTCGGTTTCTTCCTTCAAAATCTCCGTTTTCTTAATCTCTGCCTTTTTCGCCGCGCTCTTTTTTGCAGTTTCTTTTTTAACAGTCTTTCTTTTAGTCTCTGTTTTCTTTTCTTTCTTTTCTTTCTTTCCGCTTTTCAGATTTTTCAGACATTCTTCAATTTCTTCCTTTGTTTCAAGCGGCTCGCTTCTAAAACGCCCCTCAAACAGCTTACCCTCTCTGTCATGCGCGCGATTATAGTATCTTGCATAGCTCGTGGCGACAGATTTCATTGTCATAGAAATACCTTTTTCACCCTCTTTGACAACAAGACGTATTTCGTCCTTTGTAAGTTCATACCCATGAACTATACCCGTTGCAAAATTCCTTTCAAGAATTTCCGTAAACTGTTTCTTGTCCTCCGCGGCGGTAAAAAGCTCGCTGCCTTTTAGTACAACATAATAATTTCCGCTTTTGCTGAGTTTTCTTGCCTCTCTTGCCATTTAGTGTCCCTCCTTTTCTTGTATTATACCACAAAATTGCAGGGACAGTAAAACATTTTGATTACAATTTAAAGACAAGTTGGTAATATTGCGTTTCAATACGGAATATTTATATTTTATAAAACCAAGGAGGGTACATCAATGGAAAACTACCATAACAAAACCGTAAAAGAAACCATGTCATTACTTGACACAGACACCAAAACGGGGCTGACAATCGATGAAGCAAGACGCCGCATCAAAGTTTACGGCAAAAACGAGCTGAAGCAGAAGAAAAAGAAAAACATATTTATAAAATTCCTTGAACAATTCAATGATTTTATGATTATAATTCTGCTTGCCGCCGCAGCCGTATCCTTTATAACATCAATAATGCAGGGCGACGCGGATATAACCGAGCCTGTCATTATACTTGCGATAGTAATACTTAACGCCCTGCTTGGAGTTATTCAGGAAAAACGAGCCGAAAAAAGTCTTGAGGCATTGAAGAAATTATCCTCTCCCCATGCCTGTGTTATGAGAAGCGGAAACATAATTAATGTAAATGCCGCAAATGTTGTTCCGGGCGATATACTTATAATTTCAGCCGGCGACCTCGTCGCCGCCGATTGTCGCCTTATAACCTCGAACAATCTGACAATAGACGAATCATCGCTTACCGGAGAAAGTATGGCTGTCGAAAAAGAAGCGGATGTGATACTTGATGAATTTGCTCCTCTTGGCGACAGAAAAAATATTATACTCGCCTCCACATCGGTAATCGGCGGAAAAGGCGCTGCGATAGTCACAGGCACAGGCATGAATACGGAGGTCGGACATATAGCCAATATGCTCCTCACAGATGAAGATGAACAGACCCCGCTGCAAAAAAAACTCGCTGACACAGGCAAGACTCTCGGCATTGCGGCGCTTGGGATATGTCTTGTAATTTTTATCATAGGACTTTTCCGTCATCTGCCGCCGTTTGATATGTTTATGACCGCGGTTTCACTCGCCGTTGCGGCAATACCTGAGGGACTTCCCGCAATAGTTACAATAATGCTTGCAATCGGTGTTATGAGAATGTCTAAACACAACGCAATCATACGCAATCTGCCGTCTGTTGAAACACTCGGAAGCGCGTCGGTAATATGTTCGGACAAAACAGGTACTCTGACACAGAATAAAATGACCGTCACCGGCGTCTATACCCAAGACGAAAAAATGCTCTATCGCCTTTGTATGATGTGCTGCGACAATGATGAGGGACATATAAGTCCAACTGAAAACGCTTTAATGACTGCCGCAAAAAAGCAAGGCTTTGATAAAGATATTCTTGATAAAAAATACAGACGTATTGAAGAAATTCCGTTCGACTCAACACGCAAACGCATGACCACAATGCACAGGGACATAAAAGGCTATAAAACAATCGTCAAAGGCGCGGTCGAATTTGTACTTCCTTTGTGCCGGAATGTCTATAACGGTCAGAAGGCTGTTTCACTGTCCGCGCGCGGACGAAACAAAATACTGTCTGAAAACGCAAAAATGACATCCGGCGGGCTAAGGGTTATCGCCGTATGTTATCGCGATGATTATCTGAAATCGCCAATTAACGAAAACAATATGACATTTTTAGGTCTTATCGGAATTGAAGACCCGCCGCGCAAAGAAGCGGCGATATCCGTTGAAAAATGCAAAAAAGCCGGTATACGTCCTGTTATGATAACAGGCGACCATGCCGGAACGGCGCTATCCATCGCGAAACGTATCGGTATCGCGTCAGACAAATCCGAAGTTATGACAGGCGAAGCGCTTGAAAAGATTTCCGATGCAGAGCTTGAAAAAACAATTAACCGATACAGTGTATTCGCGCGCGTAACACCAAGCCATAAAATGAAGATTGTAAAAGCATTAAAATCCAACGGTGAAATTGTTGCCATGACAGGTGACGGCGTCAATGACGCGCCGGCGCTTTCCGCCGCGGATATCGGATGCAGCATGGGCATGAGCGGTACAGATGTTGCAAAATCCGCCTCCGACATGGTGCTTACAGATGACAATTTTGCCACAATCGTATATGCCGTACACGAGGGGCGAAGCATATTCGCGAATATAAAAAAGGCGGTGCAGTTCCTTCTGTCAAGCAATATCGGCGAAATTCTTACCGTATTTACAGGAATTATTTTCGGCTGGTCATCGCCGCTCACCGCAATACAGCTTTTATGGGTAAACCTTGTTACAGACTCCCTTCCTGCCATTGCTCTGGGACTTGACACACCGGAAAAGGACATAATGCAAAAACCGCCCCGTTCACCCGAAAAAGGACTGTTTGCAGACGGATTATGGGCGGCGATAGTTTTAGAGGGACTTATGATTGGCGCGCTTGCGCTTCTTGCATTCTCAATAGGTACAAATGTTTTCGGCAATCTCACCACCGGCAGAACTATGGCGTTTGCTGTTCTGAGCATTTCACAGCTTGTGCACGCGTTTAATATGCGAAGCGAACATTCCGTTATAAAAGCGGGACTTTTTAAAAATCCTTACCTTGTTCTTTCGCTTGCCGCCGGTCTGTTCCTTGAGGTATCGGTAATCTCAGTGCCAAAGCTTGCCGTTATATTCGGCGTTACTCCGCTTGGATTTTTTACATGGCTGATTGTCGCCGTTCTTTCGGTTATGCCGCTTATTATTGTGGAGCTGCAGAAGTTCGTGACATCATTGTTTGATAAAAAAAATTAATTTTTTTGAAGTTAACTATTGCAAATCCAAAAAAAATAGGTTATAATGATTATAATATGAATTTGAAACCAAAGAGGGTTTTAGAGAAATCTTTCTCTATTCCCTCTTTATTTTTTTTGCGGGAGGTAACAGTAATTATGATAGTTAGCGATAATATATATATTTCAAGCGCCCTTGAAGATTACCTTGAAGCCATTTATGAAATTTCACAGGTGAAATCAAATGTCAGAATAACAGATATTGCGTTAAAACTCGGTATTTCAAAGCCAAGCGTCAACAGAGCCGTCAATTCTCTGAAAAAGCAGGGACTTGTTATACACGAACCGTACGGCGACATTGCGCTGACACCTCTGGGATGCGAATTCGGCGAGTCTGTTACTAACAGACATTCGATGATAAAGAAGTTCCTTATAAATGTTCTGCATATTCCGGAGACGGAAGCGGAAAAAGAAGCATGCCGGATTGAACACAACGTCAGTCAGAATACGGTTGAAA
>CAZWLT010000066.1:0-8391 GCA_964634915.1 uncultured Clostridium sp.
AAACCTGCTTGCATCAAAGCCGTAACACCGCCGCAAAGAACTGCCTGTTCACCGAACAAGTCTGTTTCTGTTTCCGTTCTGAATGTTGTTTCAAGAACGCCCGCTCTTGCGCCGCCGATACCCAAAGCGTAAGCAAGCGCAAGATCCTGAGCCTTACCTGTTGCATCCTGCTCAACAGCTATAAGACAAGGAACACCCTTACCTTCCTGATATTCGCTTCTTACCGTGTGACCGGGACCCTTAGGAGCAATCATTGTAACGTCAACATCCGCCGGAGGAACGATTGTGCCAAAGTGAATGTTGAAACCGTGCGCGAACATAAGCATGTTGCCTGCTTCAAGATTTGGCTCGATTTCGTTCTTGTATAGGTCAGCCTGCTTTTCATCGTTGATAAGAATCATGATGATGTCAGCCATCTTTGCGGCCTCCGCCGATGTATATACCTTAAGACCCTGCTTTTCAGCCTTTGCCCATGACTTACTGCCCTCGTAAAGACCGATAACCACGTTACAGCCTGAATCCTTAAGGTTAAGAGCATGCGCATGTCCCTGACTGCCATAGCCGATGATTGCTATTGTCTTGTCCTTCAAAAGACCAAGATTACAGTCACTCTCATAAAATACTTTTGCCTCGTTTGCCATTTTAAATTACCTCTTTCTTTATTTTATTTAATATAATATTTGACTTAGTTGTGTTTTATTTATCAAGTTTCAGAGTGTTTGCGCCGCGTTCAAGCGCTGTCATACCGGTGCGCGCGATTTCTTCAATACCGTACGGCTCAACAAGCTCAAGGAACGCGCTGATTTTTCTGTCGTGACCTGTTATTTCAGCAGTAAGCGTATTAGCTGAAATGTCAACGATATTTGCGCGGAACACGCTTGTTATTTCAATAACCTCGCTTCTTGTCTTAGGAGATACCTTAACTTTTACAAGGACAAGACCGCGTTTGACGATTTCGCCGTCACGCAGAGTCTTTATTTTAATAACCTCCATAATCTTTGAAAGCTGTTTTGAAACCTGTTCAACAGTCTTCGCGTCGCCGTTTACTTCGATAGTAATACGGGATACCTTCGGATCCTGTGTTGTGCCGACTGAAAGTGAATGGATATTAAAGCCGCGTCTTGAAAACAATCCGACAACTCTTGAAAGTACTCCCGGATTATTTTCAACAAGAACTGATAGTGTATATTTTTCCATATTTAGTTATCCTCCTTTTTCGGAAGAGTAGACTCGTTAAGAGCGTCACCGGTCGGCTCAAACGGATTAACCTCGACTACAAGCAGATATGAACCGTTTGCCGCCAGCATAGCGTCAATTGCCTCGCCGACATTGCTGTTTTCCGTAACAGTCGCCGAGCTTATGCCGTATGCCTTTGCAAGGATTTCAAAATCAGGCGAGCCCTCGATGTTTACCGCCTGATAGTTTGACTTATAAAGAAGATACTGATGCTCATGCACCATACCAAGTCTGCCGTTCTTGAAAAGTACCATTTTAACAGGGATATCCCACTGTGCCATAGTACCCATTTCAGGCAAGTCCATCTGGAAGCTTCCGTCACCCATTACCGCAATAACATTCTTTTCGCCGTTTGCCGCAACAGACGCGCCGATTGCGGCGGGAAGTCCGTAACCCATTGTACCGAAACCGCCCGACGTAAGAAATGAACGCGGTGTGGTGAATGTGAAATTATTCGCGCACCATATCTGGTTCTGACCAACTTCCGTTGAAAGATAAACATCGGAATTAGTCTTTTCCGAAAGTACATTGAGGAAATATCTCGGATTAACAAAACCATTATCCTCTTTAAATGAAGTATGCGTAAATCTTGAACGCAATTCTTCGGTTTCATTAGTCCATTCCTTGTCGGACTTGTATTCTGAAATAAGCGGAGTAAGCTGTTCCAAAACATCTTTTATATCTCCGACTACGGGAATATAAGGCTGAATATTCTTACCGATTTCGGCAGGGTCAATGTCAATATGTATAAGCTTGTTGCCTTCTTCAAGTCCCTTTACGTTCGCGACGGTTCTGTCGCCGAGTCTTGAACCCATTACAATTACAAGGTCAGCACGGTTAAAAATCATATTTGCTCTCTTAACGCCGTGCGAACCCATCATACCGTAATATCTCGGATGATTTGTCGGAATAGTGCCAATACCCATCATTGTTGAAACAACCGGAATATCAGTTTCCTTTACGAACTTACGGAATTCGTTTATCGCGTCTGAAACAACTATGCCGCCGCCGGCAAGAATAACGGGCTTTTTAGAAAGCTTTATAGCCTCGGCAACCTTCTTAATCTGAGATTCGTTAGCTCTTCCGATAAGTTTATAGCCTCTGATATTAACGTCTTCGTCTTCTTCCGGATAATCAAACTCAGTTTTCAGAATATCCATAGGGAAGTCGATAAGTACAGGACCAGGACGGCCCGTGGTTGCAATATGGAACGCCTCGTTTACAACTCTTGGAATATCAAGTCCGTCCTTGATAAGGTAGTTATGCTTTGTAAAAGGAAGCGTCGCGCCGGTTATATCAACCTCCTGAAACGCGTCCTTACCTATAAGCTTTGTAACAACCTGACCTGTGAGAGCAACCACAGGAATTGAATCCATATATGCGGTTGCAATACCTGTGATAAGGTTAGTAGCGCCCGGACCTGATGTTGCGGTACATACGCCCGCTTCTTTTGTAACTCTTGCATAGCCTGATGCCATGTGAGCAGCTCCCTGCTCGTTACGTGTCAAAATATGCTTTATTGGAGAAAACGACAATTTGTCGATAATAGGGGCATTTGCCGCACCCGGATATCCGAATACAACTTTAACACCGTTCTTCTCCAACGTCTTAACAACCATTTCAGCACCGGTCATTCTCAAAAAAATTCCCCCTTTTAGTTTATTTTTGCTTTAGCGCCAAGTATTTGTGCCGTGGAACCATCTTTTTCATATTTGTCTTGTGGAAAACTTGAAACGATGGTGCTGCTTCGCGGAAACCGTGTATCAATTTCCGTATGGTACAACTATTATATCGTACCATACTATTTTATCAGCGAAATCTTTAATTGTCAACTGTTTTTCTGCATTATTGTATGGGTTTAGACACTTATGGATATATTAAATCGCTTTTTTTGCGTATTTGCTGAATTATGACGGAAATTATAACGGATTTAATGTATTTCGCTATTGAAAAAAAAGAAGCGATGTTATATAATAGGAATATAAAATTAATGGGAGGAACGGTTAATTATGAAAATATTGGTAACAGGCGGCGCCGGTTATATCGGAAGTCATACATGCGTAGAGCTTCTTAACGCCGGCTATGAAATTGTGGTTCTTGATAATCTTTACAATGCAAGCGAAAAATGTCTTGACGCTGTTAAAGAACTTACGGGCAGGGATTTTCCTTTCTACAAGGCGGACTTGCTTGACAGCGAGGCAACAGAAAAGGTATTTGCGGAAAATAAGATTGATGCTGTAATTCACTTCGCGGGTCTGAAGGCTGTCGGTGAATCAACAAAAATTCCGCTTACATATTATGATAATAATATCACGGGCACTCTCCATCTTATGCAGGCGATGGAAAAGTATGACTGTAACAATATCGTATTTTCATCTTCGGCAACGGTATACGGCGATCCTGAAAGAGTGCCTATTGTTGAGGAAGATAATAAGGGCGACAAAATTCTTACAACAAACCCATATGGTACAACAAAGCTGTTCATTGAAAGAATTATGACAGATGCTCAGAAGGCGAATCCAAAGCTGTCTGTTACGCTTCTTCGTTACTTCAATCCTATCGGCGCGCACAAGAGCGGTAAGATGGGCGAGGACCCTAAGGGTATTCCAAACAATCTTCTTCCATACGTTGCGCAGGTCGCGGTAGGCAAGCTTGAAAAGGTACACGTGTTTGGCGATGATTATCCTACTCCTGACGGTACAGGCGTACGTGACTATATCCATGTTGTTGACCTTGCAATCGGTCATGTCAAGGCGATTGAGCATTGCTCAGACAAGGAGGGCGTTCATATCTATAATCTCGGTACAGGCAACGGTTACAGTGTGCTTGATATTGTTAAGGCATTCTCAAAGGCATGCGGCAAGGAGCTTCCGTATCAGATTGACCCAAGACGTCCGGGTGATATTGCGGAATGTTACGCGGACCCGAAAAAGGCGAGGGAAGAGCTTGGCTGGGTGGCTGAAAGAGGCATTGATGAAATGTGCGAGGACAGCTGGAGATGGCAGTCGTCTCATCCGAACGGATTTGAAGGCTGATAAAAGAAAAACAAACATCCCTTATACTCAACGCTATAAGGGATGTTTTTATATTATTTCTCCGATTTTTTCGCCGCGGCGGACACGTGTTTCAAGCCCGTTTGCCGTGTTCTGTATTATTTCTTCGTCAATTATGACAGTATCTTTTTTCAAAAGTACAACAATTGTTGAACCGCCGAATTCAAAATATCCTTTTTCCTCACCCCGTCTGAATGTGCCCGCGGCGTGAAGATTGCAGATTTTACCGACCATCATTGCGCCAACCTCGACTTGAATAATCTTCCCGAGATTTTCTGTTTGCATAACGGTGTATTCACGGCAGTTTGCCTTGTACACGTCACTTTCACCGCACGCAATCGGCTGTACGGTGTGAAGCACGCCCTTAATAAAGATGTTATCGCCCTTTGTGCCGTTGTCAATATAGCAGTAACGGTGATAGTCCTGAACGGTCAGACGGAATACAAGACATTGACCTCCGGCGAATTCTCTTGTGTGCGTGTCGCAGGAGAGCAGCTCACTCATGCTGTATGTACGTCCTTTGATTTTGAAACGGCTTTTATCGTCAATGTCATATACAGTCAGCAGACTGTCGCTCGGGGATATAAGTCCGTCAGGAGAAACGGGACGTTTACCGTCGGCGATATGTCTTGTAAAGAAGCTGTTGAATGAGGTGTATTTTTCAACATTGTAGTCGCTCATATCAATATTGTTTTTCTCTATGAATTTAGGCACAAACGCAGCCGAGATTTTCCTGTTCATAAAAAAACCGGCCGCATGTGAAACAAACGGCTGTGTAAGGAGTTTTAAAACCACTCTTCCGACAACCGTTTTGTATAGAAAATTCAATGTTTTGTTATTTTCGTCATATGGGAATGAATTTCTCATATTATGCAATAATTCCTTTCTGAACAAGAATGATGAATATTGCCTCAAGAAGTCCGAGACCAATCATTATAAGCACACCCCTGAAGGTAGGTTTTTTAAAAGTGAAGTCTGTTATGAACGCGACTCCCGTTATGAACATTATAGCGGTATATATCATGTCGGGATAATAGTTGAGAAATTTCATAACATAGCAAAAGGGGAACACAAGCGCCGCTGTTGTGACAGGCAGACCGTGGTATATCTTTTCTTCGCCGTCTTTTCGTCCCGACTCAAGAACATTGAAAAATGCAAGACGCACAAGCGCCGCAAGCGCGTAAAGAACTATAATGACAATCTGCCATATTGATTTCATGTTTATGGAGTATCCGATTACAGCGGGGAGGATACCAAAACAGACAACGTCCGAAAGAGAGTCAATCTGTATACCGAATAATTTTTGTTCTGCTGTACGATCTTTCTTTGTTGCGGCAATACGGCCGTCGAATGCGTCGCACAGCCCTGCAATCATAAGGCATATTACAGCGAATCCCGACTTACCGCCGGAAGCTGCAATAATACCGCTCACTCCCGACGCAAAGCCGATATAAGTGAGGATTACAGTATAATTATAAAATCCTATCATGATAAATCTCCTTTTTTTCATACCGTTAAGCTTGAATGTTTTTTGTTTTTTCTCATAATAATTAAGTGATTGACAAGAGTCAGAGTACCCGCAAAAAACATAGAAAAGTAGAAATTGATACCTCGTGTCAAAAGCATTGCCGGCATTATAAGCTCGCCGGCGAAAACGTTGCTGAATACTACAAGAAACAGTCCCTCTGCCGCGCCGACACCGCCGGGAAGCGGCAGCGTATTAATTGCAATCATTACAACAGACTGTTTTGCAAGTATGGATATCATCGGCGTGCCTTGAAGCCCCATTCCTCTGTACACGCAATATGTAACCATAAACAGCATAATTCTCTGAATAAGGCATATTAAAAATACCCTCATCGATATAAGCGGATGCTCCTTAATATATTGCGCGCCTGCCTTGTATTCTTTAAGATGCGCTTCAAAGCGTCTTGCGCGCATATTATAATTTCTGACAAAACGGATTTTGTGCATAATACGTATAACAAACAAACCGGCTTTTTTTACCATATTTTCGGAATACATTGCAGCAAGGCTTCCCAGTATTACCGCGCTTGTGAAGACAAGTCCGATACAAAAAAACACAAGAATAAGCGTATTGCGCAGTATAAAATTCATATCCAGAAAAAAAGCCGCGATTCCAAGCAGTACCAGCACACCCATATACTCAGTCAGCGTCAGAAGAAGGGCGATTGAGGATTTTGAAAATGGTATGCCGTCTTTGGACATGTAATAAGCCATCGCGGGCTGTCCGCCTGTGGCAGACGGTGTTATTGCCGAAAAATAGTAATCACTGCATGAATAGACAAATGATTTGAGAAAACCTACTTTGCATCCGAGAGATTTACATATTACTCTTATACATTCGCCCTCGCAGGCGACACATATAAGCATACAAGCAATTCCGGTGAAAATGCTTATGGGTTTTATATCAGACAATACATCTATCAGATTATTCGTATCAGTATGTTTTAAGATGACAAAGAAAGTCACTGCGATTAAAACTATAAACAGTACAAAGCTGATTATATTGTTATTTCCCTTTCTTTTTCTCATAGAGAACCTCATTAAATGTCATTATTTTTATTATTATATCATATATTTACGAATAAGTAAACCAAAAAATGATAAAATATTCTGTTGATTATCTATATATATTATGATATTATAAAACAATAAAGACTGAATGAAAAGGTGATATTGCGATGATAACAAAGGAACAGCTTGACAAATATCCGATGATAACGGAAGAAGAAACAGAAAACGCGTTAAATCTGGCAGCGGAACTTGTAAAGGAAAATATCAGGACTTTTTACGATTGTTTTCCAAGGGCAAACAGTGAAAATAATTTTTATGATAAATCGTATAACACTGATTGGACAGAGGGCTTCTGGACAGGCGAGGTGTGGCTTGCATATGAAAGGCGCGGCGATGAACAATTGAAAGACGCGGCGCTTTGTCAGGTGGATTCATTCCTTGAAAGGATTGAAAATCACAGAAATGTTGACCACCATGATATGGGATTTCTGTATAGTCCGTCATGTGTTGCGGCATACAAATTAGCAGACAGTGAAAAGGGAAAGAAAGCGGCGCTTCTCGCGGCGGATAATCTGCTCACTCGTTTTCAGGAAAAAGGACAGTTCTTTCAGGCATGGGGCGCGATGGGGGATAAAGATAACTACAGGCTTATAATTGACTGTCTTATGAATATGCCTCTTTTGTTCTGGGCAAGCGAGGTGACGGGTGATAAAAAGTATTGCGAAAAGGCAAAGGCGCATATAAAGACTGCTATGGATTATGTTGTACGCCCCGATAATTCCACGTATCATACATATTTTTTCGACCCCGGCACCGGCAAGAGCGTCAAAGGCGTCACAAATCAGGGTAACCGTGACGGCAGCGCGTGGGCGAGGGGACAGGCGTGGGGGATATACGGCAGCGCGCTTGCCTATGAAAAAATAGGCGATGAAAAATACATTGATATATTCAGACGCGTCACTGATTATTTTATAGAGCATCTGCCCTGTGACCTTGTCCCGTACTGGGATTTTGACTTTGACACAGGCAGCGGCGAGCCGCGCGATTCTTCGGCAGGCGTAATAGCTGTATGCGGTATGCTGGAAATGGCGAAAAGACTGCCTGAGGAAGAATCAAAGTATTATACCGAAGCCGCGAAACGTATATTAAAGGCTGTTATGGATATGTGCGCGGTAAAGAGTCCGGCGCAGTCAAACGGACTTTTGCTGCACGGCACGTACGCGCGCAGCACGCCGACAAACAGCTGTCATAACGGAGGTGTTGACGAGTGCAACACATGGGGCGATTACTTCTATATGGAGGCGCTCACAAGACTAATGTCGGATTGGGAATTATATTGGTAAAGAAAAACGGCATTTTTGCTTGACCTAACGGCTTGGTTTTTATACTGTATAGCTTTTCAGACATTTTTTAAAGCAAAGATTATTCCCACGGATTGTTCCTGTTTGTCCGGCGGCAAGGTTCTGAACAAATTCAGAAGCTCCAATTCCTTTTCCGTAAGATTATTGGTAAACAGGCTGTCGGCACGATAGCGTATCTTGCTTTTTCCGACAAGATAATCAAT
>CAZWLT010000067.1:0-8163 GCA_964634915.1 uncultured Clostridium sp.
TGTATTGCCATATACAGTCATAGTCCGCTTGATTGCGGATAATGTGGTCGTAAAATGATTTTTGCCAAATAGGAAATCCGATTTGTTTGCTGCAATAACCTTTTAGCTGATTGATAATTCTCGAAATCGTAGGGGCGGTCATTGGCCGCCCGTTTAATTCATCATTCTGAATTTGCATTAATATATGTATATGGTTCGGCATTATAACGTACTTGTCAATTCTTATGTTTTGATAATGCTTTGGTATTTGTTCAATAGCATTTTTTACAATTAAACCGTAATTGTTTAATCGTTCTTGCGGGCGACCAATGGTCGCCCCTACGTAGTTATTGATTTCATTATTCCAAAATATACTCTCTCTATCTTTCGTGCATATTGTGACAAAATACGCGCCGTTGTGGGAATAATCATAAACTTCCAATCTGCTCTGTTTTCGGGTATTCATCACGCTTTACCCGAACACACCATTTCCACCGCCCGCGGCAAAATCTGCCACTCGGCTTGTTCCATTACGCGTTTCTGTAAAATTTCGGGGGTGTCGCCATCCTCTATGTACACGGCTTTTTGCAGAAGTATTCTGCCGCCGTCTGTAATTTCATTCACTAAATGCGCCGTCGCGCCTGTGACCTTAACACCGTATTCAAGCGCGGCTTCATGTACGTGCAGTCCGTAAAAGCCGTCACCGCAGAATGACGGAATAAGCGACGGATGAATATTAACAATTTTATCCTTATACGCGGCAAGGAAATTTTCGCCGAGTATTGCAAGAAATCCTGCAAGCACTACAACGTCAACATCCATTTTCCGCATATAATCACGGAGCGCGATATCAAACGCCTCCTTTGAGCCGCATTCCTTACGCGTGATAACATGCGCGTCAATACCGGCATTTTTCGCTCTTTCAAGCGCATAAACACCCTCTTTATTTGAAACAACTGTTACAATTTCACCCGACTTTATAACACTGCCCTGCGCGTCTATAAGCGCCTGCAAATTCGTGCCGCCGCCTGAAACCAAAACGCCTATTTTTTTCATTATTTTATTACCTCGCCTGTCGCTTCGTCAATAATTTCAACGCCCTTTTCGCCCTCAACGAGCTCGCCTATAACGTACGCCGTTTCACCCGCCGCTTCAAGACATTTCACCGCCGCGTCCGCATTATCCGCCGAAACCGCGGCAACCATACCCAGTCCCATATTAAAGGTATTATACATATCTCTTTCGGGAATATCAGCCTTTTTCCGCATTAAGTCAAATATAGGCAATACCTTCCACGTACCCTTTTTAATAACAGCCTTCAGACCTTCAGGGAGCATACGCGGAACGTTCTCGATAAAGCCGCCGCCTGTGATATGAGAAACAGTCTTGATACCGACCTCGTCAATAAGCTTTAACAGCGGCTTTACGTAAATTCTTGTCGGAGTTAAAAGCTCCTCGCCTATCGTCTTGCCAAGCTCCTCGGAATATGTTTCAAGAGTTTCCTTTGCGTTGTCGTCATTCAGACCGAAAACACTTCTTACAAGCGAGTAGCCGTTTGAGTGTACACCGCTTGACGCGATACCGATGAGCACATCACCCGCCTTTGCGCTGCTGCCGTCTGTAATCTTACTCTTTTCAACAACACCAACACTGAAACCGGCAACATCATACTCGTCCTCCGGCATAAGTCCGGGATGCTCGGCAGTCTCGCCGCCTACAAGCGCGCAGCCTGCCTTAACGCAGCCGTCCGCCACTCCCTTTACAATTTTTGCAACCTTTTCGGGAATGTTCTTGCCTATCGCTATGTAGTCAAGGAAAAACAACGGTTTTGCGCCGCTGCAAGCAATATCGTTCACGCACATTGCCACGCAGTCCTGACCGATAGTATCGTGCTTGTCCATAAGGAAAGCAATTCTTATCTTTGTACCGACACCGTCTGTACCTGAAACAAGCACAGGATTTTCATAGCCCTTCGGCGCTTCAAAAAGTCCGCCGAAGCCGCCTATTGAGCCGATAACGCCCTCGATTGCTGTCTTTTTAACATCGTCCTTGATTAGTCTTACTGATTCATAGCCCGCCTCAACGTCTACGCCCGCCTGTTTGTACGCATTTTCTGCCATTATATTAATCTCCTTTATCAATCTGTATTTATCAAAATTAATGATGGAACAATCTTATACCCGTAAATGCCATTGCCATGTTATACTTGTTGCATGTTTCAATAACATTATCATCTCTGATTGAGCCGCCGGGCTGCGCGATTGCCGTAACACCCGACTTCTTTGCCCTTTCGATGTTGTCACCGAACGGGAAGAACGCGTCTGAACCCAAAGCAACGTCTGTATTCTTTGCAAGCCATTCCTTCTGTTCTTCCTTTGTGAATACCTCCGGCTTAACCTTGAATGTATTTTCCCATACACCGTCAGCAAGCACGTCCATATATTCGTCGGAGATATAAACATCAATCGCATTATCCCGATCCGCTCTCTTTATACCGTCAACAAACCGGAGTCCCAATACCTTTGGCGACTGACGAAGCCACCATGTATCAGCCTTATTACCCGCAAGACGCGTACAATGAATTCTTGACTGCTGACCGGCGCCGATACCGATTGCCTGTCCGTCCTTAACATAACACACGCTGTTTGACTGTGTATACTTCAATGTGATAAGGGCGATTTTAAGATTACGTTTTGCATCCTCTGATAAAGTCTTGTTATCTGTAACAAGATTTTTTAAAAGTCCGTCGTTTATATCAAGCTCGTTTCTGCCCTGTTCAAATGTCACACCGAATACTTGCTTTCTTTCTGTTTCAGCAGGAACATAGTCCGGATTAATCTTTATAATGTTATAGTTGCCCTTTTTCTTTGCCTTGAGGATTTCAAGCGCCTCATTGCTGTAAGAAGGCGCGATTACGCCGTCCGAAACCTCTTTCTTTATAAGAAGCGCGGTAGCCTTATCGCACTCGTCCGAAAGTGCGATAAAGTCACCGAATGATGACATTCTATCCGCGCCTCTTGCGCGCGCGTATGCGTTTGCAAGCGGAGTTAATTCAACGTCATCCACAAAATAAATCTTCTTCAATGTATCACTAAGCGGTGTGCCGACTGCCGCGCCGGCAGGTGAAACGTGCTTAAATGATGTTGCCGCCGGAAGTCCCGTAGCTTTTTTCAGCTCCTTTACAAGCTGCCAGCCGTTAAGCGCGTCAAGAAGATTGATATATCCCGGCTTTCCGCAAAGTACCTCAAACGGCAAATCTCCATTTTCCATAAATACTCTTGACGGCTTCTGATTTGGGTTGCAGCCGTACTTTAGTTGCATTTCATTCATTACTTACCACCATTAATCCTTTCCCGCGTTATATTTCCTTAACCAATTCTTTAATCTTAGCATCCTTTTTCTCAACACCCTCAACCATCTTTACCTTTGCCGCTTTCAAAGCGTCTTTAAGGTAATCATATTTAAGCGACAAAATCTGTGCCGCAAGGATTGCGGCATTGGTGCCGTTGTCCAGTCCGACAGTCGCAACAGGGATTCCCGGAGGCATCTGAACGGTTGCGAGAAGCGCGTCCATTCCCTCAAGGGTTGACTTGATTGGAATACCGATTACAGGAACTATTGTATGTGCCGCGATTACTCCGCCAAGGTGTGCCGCCATACCTGCCGCGCAGATTATAACCTCAACACCGTTTGCCTCGGCATTCTTCGCAAATTCAGCCGCCTTATCAGGCGTTCTGTGTGCCGAAATCACGTTTGCGTCCACCTCAATGTCAAATTCTTTAAGCTTTGAAACACATCCCTTCAATTTCTCGAAATCCGAATCAGAACCCATTATAAGCGCTGCTTTTGGTTTACTCATAGTTCATTACCTCCATTAAAAATATACATAGTAATAGTATCAAAATTTGCCTCTGTTGTCAACATATATTCAACAGTTAAACACGGAAATCAATTTTATGCGGGCGCAGCCGCATTCGCTGCCGTTTATTTTATCTGCAAACACATCTGTTATGAGGGTTTAGGAATAATTTTGTGTGTTTTTCGTAAAAAAAATGGCTGATTCCATAGCGGAATCAGCCAAGATTCTGTAATATACAATTATTCAGCAACGAATGGCAATAGCGCGATAATTCTTGCGCGTTTGATAGCTGTTGTAAGCTGTCTTTGATGCTTTGCACAGTTACCGCTTATACGTCTTGGCACAATCTTGCCTCTTTCAGTGACGTATCTTCTAAGCTTTGCTGTATCCTTGTAATCGATATGCTCAACCTTATCTACGCAGAACATGCAAACCTTTTTCTTAGGTCTTCTTGCTCTCTGCGGTCTGTCAATTCTTTCAGCCATTATAAATTCCTCCTGTCACAATTTTTATCAATGCGGATTAGAACGGCAAATCATCTTCGCTGCCGTCAATGTCGGAAAAACCGCCCATATCAAAATCATCGCCAAAATCCGGCTCGCTGTTTTGAGCAGGTCTTGACTGCGAAGCGTTAAAGCCGCCCTGATTCTGATAATTACCGCCGCCTTGAGTACCTGATTCAGACTTTGAACCTGTAAAATAAGCCTCGTCTACACTTACTTCTGTAGCATACTGTCTTTTACCGTCCTGACCTTCCCAGCTTCTCGATTGAATACTTCCGACTATCGCAATCATACTTCCCTTCCGGAAATATCTCGCGATAAATTCGCCTGTCTGACGCCATGCAACGCAGTTGATAAAATCAGCCTGCTGCTGGGCATCCTTGCCGGCAAAACGTCTGTTCACCGCGATAGAAAATCTCGCGAGCGAAACGCCGTTCGGAGTCTGACGCATTTCGACGTCACGTGTTAAACGTCCCATCAATATAACTTTGTTCATGGTTACACCGCTTTCTCAGTTGTGAAAAGACTATTCTTCGTCTTTTCTTATAACGATAGTTCTAAGTATACCTTCGGTAATCTTATACTGTCTTTCAAGCTCCTTGGGGAACTCGCTGTCAGCTTTGAAGTTTACAAGGTAATAGAAACCTTCTGTTCTATCGTTAATTTCGTAAGCAAGTCTTCTCTTGCCCCACTCGTCAACTGATTCAAGTTCGCCGTTCTTTTCGATAAGCGATGTGAACTTATCCTTAAGAGCGGTTACATTTTCCTCATCAAGTGTCGCGTCAACGATAAAAATTGTTTCATAGCTGTTTAGCATTTTTTCAGCCATTTTCTGCACCTCCTTATGGACTTTTGTCCCATGACCTCTGTCATGGGCAAGGATTATCCGCTTTCGCAGACTTAGATATTATACAGCAATTTCCTTTAAAAGTCAAGTATTTTTCTTGAAAAAAAGACTATGGTTGCTTTCATCGCTTTTTGTACTTATCCGAGCCGAGCAGCAGCCTGTAATACTCGCACAGCATATCAATTCCGGCATCGTTCAGCTTAGCGATGTCAAGCTCAAGATAATCCGGTATATTGATATTATAGCGATGGTCTGTCATTCCGTAAAGATAGTCCACAGGCACGCCAAACAGAATCCCCATTTTCTTTACAGCGCCGCAATCAGGAAAACGCGTGCCGTTTTCCCAGTTGGCAACGCCGGAACGCGTCACATGAAGCTTTGAAGCAAGGTCTGTCTGTGTCATACCCTTTTCCTTGCGGAGCTGTCTGAGCCTTATTGCGAAGACTTCGTTATTCAAAAAAGCGTTATTCCTCGGTTTCGCTGTTACTTTCATCTGTTTCCTCATGTTGCGGCTTTTCTCTTTCGTTCTTTACTCTCTCAAATATTTCCATAAACTGGTCGCCTGTAATTGTTTCCTTATCAATAAGGAAATTGGCGATTTCATCAAGCGCGTCACGGTTATCCGTAAGGATAGCTATTGCCTTATCATAACATTCCTTAAGTATGCGTATAATCTCATTGTCAATAGCAGTCTTGGTTTCCTCCGAGCAATGCGAAACGCTTCTGCCGTCAAGATATTTATTTTGCACGCTTTCAAGTCCTGCCATGCCGAATTTATCCGACATGCCGTACTGCGTTATCATATTTCTTGCAAGCTCTGTCGCGCGCTCGATATCGTTTGCCGCGCCTGTCGTCTTAACATCAAAAACAAGCTCTTCCGCCGCGCGTCCCGCAAGCAATACCGTTATCTGATCAAGAATTTCATCCTTAGACATCAGGTAATGCTCTTCTCCCTCCGGCATCTGCATTGTATAGCCGAGTGAACCCATGGTTCTCGGAACAATGGTAATCTTATGCACAGGCTGTGTGTTCTTCTGTGTTGCGGTTGCAAGCGCATGTCCGACTTCGTGGAAGGATACAATCCTCTTTTCCTTATCAGAGAGAATTCTGTCCTTCTTTTCCTTACCCGCAATAATTATTTCAACTGCCTCCATAAGATCTGCCTGACTTACCGTTTTTCCGCCGCGCCGTACCGCGCTAAGCGCCGCCTCGTTTACCATATTTGCAAGGTCTGCGCCGGCCGCGCCGCTTGTTGCAAGCGCCATTTCATGCAGATTAATATCCGGCTCTGTCTTTACGTGCTTTATATGCACTTTCAGAATATCCTCTCTGCCCTTTATGTCAGGCTTTTCAACAATAATACGTCTGTCAAAACGACCCGGACGCAAAAGCGCTTTATCCAGCACCTCAGGACGGTTTGTTGCCGCAATTACAACAAGTCCCTTTGAAGAATCAAAGCCGTCCATTTCATTAAGCAGCTGATTTAAAGTCTGTTCGCGTTCGTCATTTGAACTCATCTGACTATCTCTCGACTTGCCTATTGCGTCAATCTCATCAATAAATATAATACAAGGCGCTTTCGCGCTTGCCTGCTTGAACAAATCGCGTACTCTTGACGCGCCTACACCGACAAACATTTCCACAAATTCCGAACCGGAAAGCGAGAAAAACGGTACTTTTGCCTCGCCCGCGACAGCTTTTGCAAGCAATGTCTTACCTGTTCCCGGAGGACCTACAAGCAATGCGCCTCTTGGTTGTTTCGCGCCTATTGCAAGGTACTTTGAAGGATTATGCAGATAGTCAACAATTTCATCAAGCGACTCTTTTGCCTCCTCCTGTCCGGCGACATCATTAAATGTCACGCCTGTGGCGTTTTCCACATTATACATTTTGGCATTTGACTGACCTATACCCATTATTCCTCCGCCGCCGCCGAATTTTTTTGACATTGAGCGCGTAAGAATAAAGAATAACAAAGACATTATGCCAAGCGGCAATATCCATGTAAGAATAAACTCAAGTATCGGATTGCTGTGATTAATCGGCGTTGAATATTTCACACCCTTTTCATCAAGACGTTCCAGCAGCTTTTCATTATATATATATCCCGTATAGAATACTTCGCGTCCTTTCTCCTTTGCCTGTTCAACAATATCCTCGGCATTTATACCGAAAGTGCGCAAAATCGGATTTGACTCGATTACTTCCTCATTTATTTCTCCGTTGAATTTTTTATATATAGTAATCTGGTCGCTTTCCAGAATTACCTCGTCCACTTGATCCTCATCAAGCATTGTCAAAAATTCATTATATGTGATTTCCTTTTTTTCAGGCGAGGATACAAAAAACATAATTGTATTCAGAAGAATTGTTGCCACAACAGATATTATAAGAAACATCAATAAAGGACTTTTTAAAGGTGAACGATTCTTATTATTATTGCTCATTCATTTTATCCTCCTCATTTTCCGGTGTATAAACAATATTTATTTTATCACTTTATCAGAATTATTTCAATAATTTTATTAATAATTATTAATTTATTCATAAATAGCAAACATCATATGAATCTAAAGCTGTAATATATACACAATTGGAATAAGCGACGAAAAAATATATTGACTGATTTGCAAAATCCAAAAAAAATCCCGTCAATATTCTAATTAAAGAATGCTGACAGGACTTTTTGAAAATTTAAATCATTAAGAGCGCGGTTATTTAAAGAGAGGATTCATTGAGCTAAGATTATCCCAGACATAAACCCTCACATCATCCGTTGTCTTAAAAGAAGTGTCGGGGAAAATTTCCGTCTTTGCCGGTAAGAATTTTTCATCCACCTTTACGCATAAGCTGTTCAGTATGCCGTTTTCATCAAAGCTGGCAAAAATTACCGTTCCGGTTTTTTCAGCAATCGTAGTAACGATAGCCGAATTACTTTCTGTATTATACTCCACATACTCGCATATTGTTGGCGT
>CAZWLT010000068.1:0-7960 GCA_964634915.1 uncultured Clostridium sp.
AATTTGTCGACAGTCTGCAGCCTGTCTTTGGACAGGCTTTAATTTTGGAAGGATTACCATGACCAGATTTATTTCACTCATAAGCGGTTCATCGGGAAACGCGACTTATTTTTCCGATGGCAAAACTAATTTACTCATAGACTGCGGAATGTCCGGAGCAAGGCTGAAAGAGGCGCTGCATGCGATTGATGTCATGCCTGAAAGCATTAACGCTCTTTTGCTGACTCATGAACATATTGACCACACAAAAGGCGCCGGAGTTATATCAAGACGTTACAATATACCTATATACGCGACCGAGGGCACTCACAGCGATATGGATATCGGCAATCTTGCCGATGAAAACATAAAGCTGATATCAGAGGATACAGAATTTGAAATAGGCACAATCGCAATAACGCCGTTCGCAATCCCGCACGATGCAAATCAGCCTGTCGGCTTTACATTTATCAGCGAAAATGAAAAATACTCGCTTGCAACCGATATAGGCAAGATGACAAGCGGCATACTTGACCATATAACAGGAAGCAAAAACGTGCTGCTCGAATCGAACCACGACATAGAAATGCTGCGTTTCGGCTCATATCCGTTTCCTCTTAAACAGAGGATTTTAGGCGATAAGGGACATCTTTCGAACGAGCTTGCGGCAAAAACAGCGCTGCGTCTCGTACAGAACGGAACAGAGCATATCATGCTCGGACATTTGAGCAAGGAAAACAACCGTCCTGAAATCGCCATGCTTGAAACATACAATCTGCTGACACAATCAGATGTCAAGGTTGGTTCCGACGTGACCTTGCAGGTGGCGGACAGATACAAGCCGACATTATTTTAAAGGATAGATATGAATATTAATATTATTTCAGCAGGAAAAATTAAAGAAAAATATTTTACAGCCGCTATTGACGAATATTCAAAGCGGCTTTCGCGTTTTGTAAAATTAAGCATAACAGAAGTGGCGGACGAAAAAATCCCCGATAATGCTTCAGACAAGGAAATGGAAATAATCAAAGAAAAAGAGGGCGCGAAAATACTTGCAAAAATCCCTGATAACTCATTTGTTGTCACTCTCTGCATTGAGGGATGCGAGCTTACATCTAAAGAGCTTGCAAAAAAGATTTCCGATATATCAATGATTTCAAGCAGTATAACATTTATAATCGGCGGCTCGCTCGGTCTTTCAGACGCGGTGAAAAACGCGTCGAGGCTGCGTCTGAGCTTCGGACGTATGACATTGCCTCATCAGCTCATGCGTGTGGTATTGCTTGAACAGATTTACCGCGCTTTTAAAATCAACAGCAACGAAAGCTACCATAAATAAAACACAACATTCCTCAAACAAAAATACAGCCTCTTATACATACTTGTTAATTTGTATATGTCCTTACGTATTTCTTTATCGCGTCGCCGACAACCTCCGTGGCTCTTTCAAGCGACACGCTGAGATTTCCCGATGCCCAGTCCTCAATTATGGATATAAAGCCGCCGATGAATAAGCGGAGATTAAGCTCAAACTCATCTCTGTCCTTTATATACGGCAGAATTGTTTCATCGGAAAGATATTGCTGTATTGTTATATATTTAAGACTTCTCAGAAACTTCGGCGCGCCATCTGTGTTCAGAAGTATTTTATACATTTCTTCGTCCTGCTTTATAAACGTAAGTATATGCCTCATTGCCAAATGCGGATTTGACAGCGAATTTCTGAAATTGTAATTATCCAGCGAGCCGAGCAGCTTGCTTATAATATCGGCATGTATCTTTTCCGGAACGTCCTCTACCGATTTGAAATGAGCGTAAAACGTGCTTCTGTTAAGGTCAGCCTTATTAACAATATCGGTAACTGTTATACGTCCCCGCTCCTTGCTCTGCATAAGCTCGACATAAGCATGAATTATTGCTTTTTCCGACCTTGTAAAATTTCTATATGTTTTTCTCTTCTTTGGTTCCATATTTCCTCCTGAATTTCCTAAACGCCGCAAATCCCGCGCCAAACGCCGCCAAAACGCCCATGCACCAAAATACGACAATCAAAGGCGATGTCTTTTTATATAATATCACAAACTTGCACGGCGCTCCGACCTCGAACACAGCGTAGCTGCCGTCCGTTTCACATTCAAGCAATGTCCACTTGCCGTTTTCCATAACGGCAATTTTTGCCGCATCCTTCTTTTCATCGCGTATATGCACTTTGATTACATCATAAGAGTTTTTATTGATTGTAAATGAATACGCGTTGCCCTTTTTATAACCGTCAAACTCGTTTTCGACGTATTCTTCCGCAAGGGATACGTTGGTACCCTCATCAAACACACTCTCCAGAAGCAGAAGCGGCGGTTCTTCGCCGGAAGAAATTGTTGTCTTTGCTCTGTTATATTCCGCTGTGAACGTCGTATGACGGATAATCGGACTGTGCACGTCATTATCCCATGCCGGAACATCCTGTCCGTCCGCTGTGAGCTTCGGTATATCGCTGTCTGACAGCACCGTGCCGTATTCGACGGTCATAGCCTTAAGCTCCTTTCCCTTATCCATAAACACAACTTTGAAATGAAATCTTGCCATTTCCGCTGATTTTGACTGTAGCATTGCTCCCGTTTGCGCGGCATTATTATATGCCAGCGCCCTTATCTGCGGCATATATAAATCATCTGACGCCATATAGAAATCAGTATCCGTCAGCGCCGTCATATCCTTAGGGAACGTGCCGTCAGAAGATGCTATATCCCGCGGCTTTACCGCCTGCGCCTTGCCCTCAAGATTTGCGCCGCCAATACCTGACAATCCTTCATCGATAAAATATGTACCCGAAACATCGCCGGATATAAAACCGGCAATCGCGCCGGATTTGTCACGCTTTCCGTCAAGGCGCGGAAGCGCGTATGAATTGGTTACAAACTTACCGCTTCCTGCTATACCGCCGAGATAAGTCTGCGCTGAAATATCGTTTATAGCAATACAATTTGTTATATCGCCGCTGTCAAAACCGGCTATACCGCCGGCATAGTTTCCGTCTGTGACCTCAATCCCGCCTGTCGACAGCGAATTTTTTATATTGCCTATATCGCATTTTCCGCTTATACCGCCGGCATAATTTGTACGGGCTTTTATGTCCCCACAGCTTATACACGAATCTGTTACAGCCTTCAATATTGAATCCGCGTTGACCTTTGTGCCGTCCGGAAGTGTGATACTGTCGCCCGAACGTATTACAGATTCAAATCCAGTGCTGCCCGATACGCCGCCCGCCAGCTCTGTCGCCTCGACATTTCCGTTATTTATGCTGTACTTTATAAGCGCCGTATCGGCATTTTCATCGCCTATAAGTCTGGGAAGCGAAATATCTGTGCTTTTCAAATCGCTTATTGCCGTTTTTTCTTCCTCTCCGGCCGCATATGCCGTCGTTGACAGTATATTCTTTATTTTCCCGACTATCGACGGCTGAACATTATATTCGCTGTCCAGCGAATTATTTTCATCAACACTGTACCCCGTATTGTCGTCTGACTGCGGAGATGCTGTTTCTGTATTCGGTGTTGGAAGCAGCGGTTTAAGGGTCGGTATTATGCTGCCGCTGTTATTTTTGATATTATCAACTTCCTTTTTGATGTCTTCAAGCGAATCTTTAAGTTTGTTAAGGTCTTTTTCGATATCGCTGATTACGTCATTCAAATCACCGAAAAATTCCGACGCCTCGCCTCCGGCATTACGCAGCTGACGCATCATATTCTGAAGATTTGAATGTGTTTCATCGAGCTTATCCGTCAAATCGTCAATGTCGCCCTCCATATCGTCTATCCGATCAAACAGCTTGTCTTTTATCTCGTCCACATCACCCTGTCCTTTATCCACGGCATCATTCAAGCTGTTAAGAGTATCTGTTATTTCCTGACCCTTACCGTCAAATTCATTCAAAAAGTCATTAAGCTCATCAAGCGAATTATTAAGTGACGTGTTTGTATCTCTTACAGACTGTTTAGCCTCGTCTGACAGCGAGCCGACACTGTCGAGCGAATTTTTAATCGAGTCCGCAATATTACTGTTGTTTGCTGAATCCACCGCATCTGTCACGCTATCCATCATGTTTATCGCGGCATCCGTCAGTTTATCAAGTTTTGATTTACCCGTACCCGCGCCCTCAATACCTAAAAGCGACATAAGCTCAGACAGCGTGCCCTCGCCGTTGATAAGCTTCAGTCCGTAATTGATAAGTTTCGACCGCGCCGAGTCAACATCATTTTTAAATATATCCGCTTGCTTTTCAATTGCGTCTTTTGCGCTTTCATAAGACAAATCTATATCCGTATACGGCTCAAAGCGGCCGCATATACCGCCAACGCTTCGTCTGCCTTTTACAGTTCCGTTATTGACGCATTCGCTTATTTCACCGCTTTGTCTGCCGCTTATACCGCCGACATTATCGCCAAAGCTGTCTCCGCCGACCGTGCCGCTGTTGGTACAGCCGAAAACCGCGCCTTTATTATTTCCGCTTATACCGCCGATATCCGCGTTATTTTCATTCGGTTCCGGACAAATCTGTCCCGTATTTTCGCTCATCTTGACTCTGCCTTCATTATATCCGGCAAGTCCGCCTGTCTCCTCTTTTCCGTTTACAACGGAATTATTTACGCACGCGTCAATAACGCCTCTCATGGCGTTATAGCCCGCTATGCCGCCAACTTGGTTTTGTCCGTCTATTTTACCGGAAAAAGAACAGTTTATTATTTTACCTGAATTATATCCGGCTATACCGCCGGCTGCCGAATCGCCGGTATCAATATTATCATTGTCAAGCTGTATGTTTACCTTACCCAATATAGTCGTTGCGCGCTCTCTTAAAAGCGACTCCGTATCCTTTGCCGCTGTCACCTTTATATCACCCGTAACATTAAGATTTTTTATCTGCGCGTCATTTGTAACCGTGCCAAAAAGACCCTTATCCGAGCCATCAAAAGACATTCTCAGATTTGTTATATTATGTCCGCCGCCGTCAAACACGCCGCAGAACACTTCGGCGCTTTTTACATCGACACCGTTGAGGTCAAGGTCATTTTGCAAAACAAAGGTTTTATTTTTTGAATATTCATCATATACGCATCTTTCGGTGAAGTCCTGAAAATCCTTTACTGTGCTTATAGATACAGCCTCGTCGGCGCTGACATTCAAAACGGGCGTAATATTAAACGCAATCACCGCGGCGGTAAGCAGCGATGCGGTCTTTATTCTATTTTTCTTCATCTTCGCCCGCCCCCTTCGGTAGTCTTTTCACATTATCCTCTTGAATGGCAGTGTTTTCACTGTCACTTTTACCCAGCTCAACCCTTGCGTCAAGGTCACCCTTTACAAGTCCGTAAAACACGCCGTCAACAAAGCCCGAAACATTACCTCTTATTCTTCCGTTTACAACAATCATACCGGACAATTCGCGTCTTGATGCCTTGTCCGCGTCTGCGGTCTTTTTGCTGAAAGAGGTCCTTACTATGAATTTATCACATAAAAGCAAAATCTGCGGCAACACCATCATTACTATAATGATTGAAATAAGCGTGCCTCGTCCAAGCGCCATGCCAAGCGCGGATATGATTGCGTTTGTCGAGATTTTACCAATCAGAAATCCCGCAAGAGTAAGTATCGAGCCTGATGTGAGTATCGTCGGGAATGACTGGTTAAGCGCCATTGATGCCGCGTCAAGATTACTCATTTCCTCTTTAAGTTCAAGATATCTGTTCGTCAATACAATCGCATAATCAATAGTCGCGCCCATCTGAATTGAAGTTACAACCAGATATGCAAGGAAATACATTCTTGACGATGACAATGCCGGTATCGAGAAATTAATCCATACGCTTCCTTGTATCGCGAGCACAAGCAATACCGGTACGCCGGCGCTGCGGAATGTCACCATAAGTATCAGCAAAAGCGCGATGATTGTTATAATATTTATTTTGTTGTTATCGCCGCTGAACGAGTCTCGAAGGTCGCGGCTGTTTACACTGTCGCTGACAAGCACGCATTCGTCATAATATTTTTCAACATCCGCGCGTACGTCTTTGAGTAGCTGATACGACTCGTCGCTTTCAACATCACATTTATATGTAAATACTATACGTGAATAATTATCGCTTTCAAGCTGACTTTTGGCGTCCGTCAGCGTATCATACATTTCATTCAAGTCATCGGTTTGTTCTTCATCGAGATTTATAATGCCGAGGTCCATTTTTTCATGCGCATAGAGAAAAAGGTCAATGATAGGAACTTTATACTCATTCACATCGCTGAAAATCGCACCGTATTCATCGTGCTGCGCGCCATATGCCTGAAAGAGCAGACAACTCAGGTCATAATCAATATCCATGAGCTTTGACATTTCACGCGCGTTTATACGGTCCGTAAGCATATATCCTTCCTTGATTTCCTGATTCGCAAGTCCAAGAGCCGAATTGATATTCGGATTGCTTTCAACCAGTTCAATGACCTTCGCCTCTTTGTCATAATCACCCGAAGGTATTATAACGGCAAGCTGATGGTCTGTTCCGAAAATGTCGTTAACCTTGTTTTTCGCAATGGAATTCGCTGTTTCTTTTTTCATCTGCTCGCTGACAGCGTCAAAAGCATAGTCGCTCGCGCTTGAAATTACCGCGCACGCCAATATAATAACTATAAATACATACGGCACAATCTTGCGAAGCTTCATAACTATCCTGCACCATTTTTCAATACTCGGCACAAACGATTTATGAGTTGTTTTGTCAATCTTGTCTGAAAAGTGAAGCAAAAGTCCCGGCATAAGAAGGAACACCGTAAGAATTGAACATATGATACCCTTACACAGTACAATTCCCATGTCCATACCAATTCTCAGGTGCATTACCGTCAGCGCGGCAAGACCGGCAAGAGTTGTAAGACTTGACGAGCTGATTTCTATAATTGCTTTTGAAAGCGCGGCAACTATCGCGTCATACGAATTCTTTGTCAGCTTTTCCTCGGCAAATCTGTTCGCAAGAATGATTGAATAGTCAATCGCCAGAGCAAGCTGAAGCACCACCGCGACTGATTTTGTGATGAACGAAATTTCACCGAGCATATAGTTTGTACCCATATTCATAAGCGCGGCAACGCCAAATACTACAAGGAATATCGGCACTTCCATAAAACTCTTTGATGTGAACAGAAGCACCGCGATTATTATCACAAGCGCGATAAGAAGTATCACATTCATTTCACTCTCAAGAGTCTTTGAGCTGTCATCTATGGAATCCGAATAAGCGTAGTAGTCATAGCCTTCGAGCTGCGCCTCGACATTATTTACTATTTCAAGCTCGCGGTCAAGGTCATCACGCGCATCAAGCGTAACGGTGAAAAGCGCGGCGGACTGTTTGTAATGGTCGTCATCGTCTTCAAATTCAACTTCCTTTACCCCGTCTACACTCTCCATCCTTTCCTTAAGTTTTTCCGCTGTTTCTGTCGTTATGGTTGTCACCATGATTTTTTCGGTGTCGTATGTGACAAATTCTTCGTCCATAATGGTAAGACCGCGTCTTGTTTCTGTATCCGACGGAAGATATGAGGTTATGTCATTATTTACCTCCACCTTTGGTATCAGCATAAGGCATACAAAAACAGCAGCGGCAAATATAAGATAAAACGCGCGTCTTTTATCCACAATAAACGCGGCGATTTTGACCATTATATTCCCGCTGTCCTTATCCTCCGGCTCAATTTCGCCGTCAATTTTATCATTCAGCCCTTCTTTTATCTTTTTATTAATATCACTGCTGTTCACACTATCCATCTCCGATTTTTAATCTTGTACATATATTATAAATTCATACACATTGTCCGTCAATCGTTATTTTTCATATATTTGTATGTTTTCCGACATTATGTGTGTTATTGTTGATATTTTGGCAAATTTATTTTCTGTTACAAAAGGACAACTATCCCCATTTACAGCAAAGCC
>CAZWLT010000069.1:0-7956 GCA_964634915.1 uncultured Clostridium sp.
CTCTTGCAACAGAAGACTTTCTTCTACCAGTACCGTAGTATTGTTCTTTTGCCATTATAATATCCTCCTTACTTTATTTCGCCTGTCCATGCGATTGGATTCTGAGCCTGCTGCTCGTGTTCTTCACCCTTGTAAACACGAAGTCTTGTAAGAGCCTTTCTGCCAAGAGTGTTGTTTGGAAGCATGCCGTTTACTGCGTACATAACAGCCTTTTCAGGATGCTCTGCCATAAGCTTGTCGTAGTGGATTTCCTTAATTCCGCCTACCCAGCCTGTATGATAGTAACGAATCTTCTGACTAAGTTTGTTACCTGTAAGGACAATCTTATCAGCGTTGATAACGATAACATGGTCACCGCAATCTACGTTTGGTGTGAATGTTGGCAAATGCTTGCCTCTCAAAATGCTTGCAACTGTTGCCGCAACACGGCCAAGAGGCTTGTTTGCCGCGTCAACAACGTACCACTTTCTTTCAACTTCCTGCGGCTTCTGCAAATAGCTTGAATTCATAGTAGTGTTCCTCCTATATTTAATCTAAAATGTTAAAGCTGCGCTTTAACTCACAACGGCTATTTTACTACCTTTTATCCCCAATGTCAACACTTTTTTGAAAAAAATTAAAAAATCAAATTACAATCTCTTATTTTCTCTTTTAATCTAACTTAATCTCTTGAATTCTCCGTTTCCATTTGTGTTTTTGTCATATAATATATTTTGATTTCCGAAGATATAAGCGGGCTTTTTCTTGATTTTATCTGTGTTATCATATATAATAGTTTAGAAATGTTACATTGGAGGAATCGTAATGAAACGGAAAAGTGTACTCATAGGTATGTCCGGCGGAGTTGACAGCTCTGTCGCGGCAGCGCTTTTAAAGGAACAGGGATATAACGTGATAGGCGCAACGATGCGTCTTTGGACATATTCAGACAGCTGCGGTATGAAGCATGAGGGATGCTGCGCGGAAAGCGCGGTGGAGGATGCAAGACGCGTATGCGATAAGCTCGGTATAGATTTTTATGTTATGAATTTCAAGGATATGTTCCGTGACAAGGTTGTTGACTATTTTGTTGATGAATACACACACGGCAGAACACCGAATCCGTGTATAGCGTGTAACAAGTATCTGAAATTTGACGCAATGCTCAGAAAGGCGCTTGCAATGGGTATTGATTATGTCGCGACAGGTCATTACGCGAAGATTGAACGGGACGAAAACGGTAAATATATTCTTCGCGCAGGCGCGGCGGCAAAAAAGGACCAGAGCTATGTGCTGTATAATTTCACGCAGGAGCAGCTTGCCCATACTCTTATGCCGCTTGGCGGATATAATAAGGAATGGGTACGCAAAAAGGCTGAGGAGCTGGGACTTGGCGTTGCAAATAAGCCGGACAGTCAGGAGATATGCTTTGTTGAAGATGATGACTACGCAAGGTTTATAACGGAATATTCGGGATATGAACCGAAAGAGGGGGATATTCTTGATGTAAACGGCAATGTCATCGGCAGACATCGCGGACTTATCTATTATACGATTGGACAGAGGAAGGGTATAGGCGCTTATGGCAGACCGATGTTTGTAATGAAGATTAACGCGGAAAACAACACGATAACTCTCGGAGAAAAGGGAATGGAATTTTCAGATGAGCTTGCCGCGTCTGATGTGAATTTTATTTCAGGGGAATTTCCGAAGGAGAATATAGAGATAACCGCGAAGGTACGTTATCAGGCGCCGCCGGCGCCGGCTGTGCTGTGTCCGGCGGAGGACGGACGCGTAAAGCTTATATTCCATGAACCGCAGAGAGCGGTTACGCCGGGACAGGCTGTTGTGTTTTACGACGGAGATATAGTTCTTGGCGGCGGAACAGTTGAATAAAAGGGCGTTAATAATAACACCCTTTTAACACCCTTTTATCATGTTTTTTCGCTTATTGTGCCGCGTCTGTATGCTTTTATAAGCTCTTTAAGCTCAGCAATATTTTCTTTCAGCTTTTTACCGTTATCGGTATCGCCGACAAGTATTCTGTTGAAAGACTGCTGCACGGCAACCTGATTTGAAACGATATCCTTATCATTGTATATAACCTGTTCGGCGCATTCAAACGGTTCATGCGCCGTAAGCGTCAGACCGTATGAGTTATACGTCAGAGTATATCCGGCAATACCTGTAAGCTTGTGATATGCTTTTGAAAAACCGCCGTCTATCATAATTACTTTGCCGCCGCATTTAAGAGGGTTTTCGCCCTCGCCCTGATGTACGGGTACGTGACCGTTTATGATATGTCCTGTTTTATCAAGACCGAATTCATTAAGTATCTTATCGGCAATTTCTTCTTTTTCTATAAGCTCATAATACGCGTTCTTTGCCTCATGATGTGTGTCCTTATCCTCGATAAAATATCTTTCAAATGTTGTCATCTTGTCGCGTCCGAAAAGCGGCGAATCGGGTCCGTTCCACAGATACCACAGGATATCTCCGCCGCGTATGCGGTCTTTACGGTCAAGCGACATAAGAGCTTTTCTCGCGTCTGATTCAAATACCTCGTACAGCTTTCTGCCGCTGTATTTCTTTCCGTTTATATTGACTTCGCGGAAGCTGCCGTCTTTGTTAAGCGGCACACATCCGTGGAACAGGAGGTTGCCGTTATATACTTTATACAGACTGCCTTTTTTCATAAGTAATCTTGTATGTCTTTGCAGCTTTTCACAGCGTATAAACAGAGTGCGGAGCTTTTCCATAACCTCGCTTTCGCGTTCGCTGAGCTTATATGGATTTTCAGGGTCGATAGTCGGGAAATTCATATCCTTCATGGGGTAAGTTTTTCCGTACAGCTCAACAGTACCCTTTTTGTAATCAATTTTGTGCAGCAGACGTCTGTCGTCCATGTTGAAATCGGGGTATTTTGAAATAAGCTGTCCCTCAAGCTTGAACTGTATAACAGTGATTGCCTTGTGCATTTTCATTTCAAGGTCGTTGTCAGATGTGTCGTTACCGCGTCTGCCCACGCGTTTTATAGCGAAACATTCGCATGGGTCGTTATCATACGTACTCATTGCAAAAGTGGCAAGAGGAATCATGTTTATGCCGTATCCGTCCTCAAGCACATCTATATTACCGTAACGCACGCTGTTTCTGATAATATTCGCAATACATGCGGTATTTCCCGCCGCGCTGCCCATCCACATAACATCGTGGTTGCCCCACTGTATGTCAAGGGAATGGTAGCCGCACAGCTTATCCATTATATTATGCGCGCCGCTGCCGCGGTCGTATATATCGCCAAGCACATGAAGATGGTCAACAACAAGACGCTGTATAAGCTCTGCCATTGCCGTAATAAATTTTTCGGCATTACCGACTTCAAGGATTGTGTTTACGATACCGTCAAAATACGCGCCGCGGTTAAGCACTTCCGGTTTTTCCGTAATAAGCTCCTCAATGACATACGCGTATGCCGGAGGAAGCGCTTTTCTTACCTTTGAACGCGTATATTTTGATGAAACAACCTTGCATATCTCAATAAGACGGTAAAGCATAATCTTATACCAGTTTTCGGTATCTATATCCAGACTTTTCATATAATCTATCTTTTGTTTCGGATAGTATACAAGCGACGCAAGCTCGCGTTTATCCTTCTTGCTAAGCGTATGACCGAATACGTCTTCAATTTTTTTGCGAATCGCGCCTGAGCCGTTTCTTAAAACGTGCGAAAACGCGGCATATTCGCCGTGTATATCTGAAAGGAAATGCTCTGTTCCTTTCGGGAGATTAAGAATAGACTGTAAATTAATAATTTCCGTCGAGGCGCTGTCAATTGTGGGGTATATTTCCGACAGGCGCTCAAGATATTTTTCAAATTCCTTTCCCATTTTAATTTCTCCTCTTTAACCTTTTGCCCTTTTAAGCAGGCTTTCAAGCTCAGCCTTGACGAATGTGTACTTGTTATTACAGAACCGGCATGTAAGCTCGGCTTCGCCCTGTTCATCTATAATTGACTGTAATTCCGTTTTTCCTATGGATATAAGCGCTTTTTCCATTCTTTCCTTTGAACATTTACATTCATATTTCGGTTCCGCGGCATTATTATCGCACAGCATTGAAAATCCCTCCGTTACGCGGAACAAAATATCTTCGGCTGTCATGCCTTCATGTATCATGGCAGTTACAGGCGGCAGGTCTTTTAATATATCTTCAAGCTGTTTTGCCATTTCGTCTGAGGCGCCCGGAAGCAGCTGTATCATAAAGCCGCCTGCCGCGATTGCCGTGTTGTCTGTATCGACAAGCACGCCAAGCGCGACGGATGTCGGTATTTGTTCGCTCTTTGCGTAGTAATACGTCAAATCCTCCGCGATTTCGCCCGAAATAAGCGGTACCTGTCCGATATATGGTTCTTTCATTGAGAGGTCGCGGACAACGCTCAGGTATCCGCCGCCGATTGCGCCGCCGACATCGAGTTTGCCCTTTCCGTTTAAGGGACGGTCAATATATGGGTTTGAAATATAACCTCTTACATGCGCGGCGCAATCTGTTACGGCGACAAGGTCTTTAATTTCTCCCTGACCCTTTATCTGCAATGTCATGCTGTCTGTTTCGTTTTTCAGTCCGGCGGCTCCCATAATTGCCGCGCCTGTCAGAAGTCTGCCGAGCGCCGCTGTTGCGACAGGGTATGTGTGATGTATTTTCTGCGCTTCATTCACAAGGTCTGTTGTAACGGCCGCGAACGCGCGTATCGCGCCGTCCATGCTTGCGCCTCTTACTAATTTATCCGCCATTTTAATCTCCTATTCTATTGTTACACTTACCGTATAATTATCTTCAAATCCGAACCCGTCATCTTTTATGTATACAGGTAATGTGTGTGTGCCCTTGCCAAGACCGCTGAGGTCCGCCGCGGCATGCACGTTTTCCGCTGTGACCGTTCCTTCTTCGCCCCATACCATAGCGGTGATATTTTCGTTTATTCTCGCGCTGCATCCTTCGGGTATGTTTTCAAGCGAAGGCTCAAGCTCAAGCCGGACCACGGATTTTTTTGCGGTCTCGGCGGTGATTTTCACTTTTGAATTTTCAGGCGGAATATACATTCCGTTTGTACTCTGCAGTTCATACTCCTCGCTCTGATTGCTGATTTTGTCAATGACCGCTATTATTTTCTCATCAGTATTTTCGTCTGTTACGCCTACTGTCACAGCTGCGGGTGATATACTGCTTTTTTTCAATATATATTCCTTTTCAAGCTCCGGCGAGAGTACGGACTCTACCGTCAGCGTTTTTGCCTCGTAAATCGTGTTTATTATTTCGATATCCGGACGGACGCTTTCAATAGTTTCGTTTGTGTTGATAAATGTCCCCGATGAATCCGCAAGAAGGTAATTTGCATGCTCCGTATTATCTTCGGTCATTTCGCTTATATCAATTGTGGCAACCGCGCGGTCAACCTTATCAATCTCGCTTTGAGCGCCGCTGATTGTGACTTTCTCGTTTGCGGCGGAGGATTTTACGATTTTATCCTTTAATGTGCCGGTTTGTTTAATTTCTATGTCAATATCCTTTGTTTTGAGAGGTTCTATTGTGACAGGAATATCACCGTAATCTTCCTTTTCAACCGTTATGCGCGTTGTGGGGATGGATATTGTGCCCTGAAGCATATAATCGCCGGCGGATGTTATATTGCTTAAATCCACCTGCACATATATATTATCCATAAGATTCATAATATCAGACCTGTTTCCGCTCACAACAACAGAAAGCTGGGGTATATCATTTCTGCCGATTACGGCAAGCTGTTTATCCCGTAATGACATTTCTCCGACAAATCGCACGTCAAGATTTGAAATAGTTGTTGTAATATTCGGATTTGTCAGTGACATGACCATAAACCATACAACTATTGAGAGGAGTACAGACAGCGTAATTGTTTGTAATTTTTTTTTGCGCGGTTTAGTTGATTTTGATTTAATCATTTTGACCTCCAGAACATAATTTTTTCAATTTTCTGCTGTTTATCCGTTTTTTGGTTAAGCATCATTTTTGTCAGCGCCTTTGAAAGAGAATCTTTGGAAAGATTCCGTGTAAGCGAACCGTTGAGCGCGATTGATATTTTTCCGGTTTCTTCGCTCACAACGATTATTACGGCATCTGTGACTTCGCTCAGTCCGATTGCCGCTCTGTGACGCGTGCCGAGGTCGCGCGAAAGATTGTTGTTAGCCGTAAGAGGCAAAAGACAGCCGGCGGTGACTATCTTTCCGTTGCGTATAATAACCGCGCCGTCGTGCAGCGGAGTATTAGGCACAAAGATGTTTTCAAGAAGTCCGCTTGACACGTTTGCGTCAAGCATTGTTCCTGTGCTTATAAATTCGCCGAGCCTTGTTGTACGCTCCATAACGATAAGCGCGCCTGTCTTTGTTGCCGACATATTTGCCGCCGCAATCGAAACGGACTCAATTACGCGCTGTATATCCTCTTCGGAGGTATCCGCCGCAAAGTCAATAATATTTCCCACCTTGAAACGTCCCATTCTTTCCAAAAGGTTACGCAATTCAGGCTGGAAAATTACAACCAATGCAAAAACGCCAATCTGCATTGCGCCGCCGAGTATGTAATTGAGCGCGTTCAAGTTCAGCCATTGGCTCAGAAAGAACACCGCAAACAGAAACAGTATACCTTTTACAAGCTGCATTGCCCTTGTTTCGCGTATGAGATTTATAAGATAATACAATATTACCGACACTATAAGAATATCAACAAAATCACTTATACGCAGCAATTGCACATATTTTATTACATAATCAAAAAATGCGTTCATAAATAATTCCTTTCGTGTTTTTGAAAAAATTGTACATACTTATATTATTATACTACATTTTTATTGCTAATGCTATATAAAATTTAAAATTTTTGTTGTATATTTATTATTTTTGTGTTACAATTAGTTATATTTCAATAATGAAAGGAAGATTATTATGAACAAAAAAATAATCAGCATTACAACTGCGGCTGTTATGGCGGCTGCTTGCAGCGGTGCTGCTATGGCAGAGGATAATACCCCTGTTGTATATGTAAACACAAGTGAAATCATGTTTGCGGACCAGGCTCCCGTTATTCTTGGCGAAGGCACAACTCTTGTTCCCGCAAGAGGAGTATTCGAAGCTATGGGCGCAACGGTTGACTGGGACGGCGACACAAGAGAGGTTGAGGTTGAAAGCAGTGACCATAAGACTCTTGTAAGACTTACAATCGATGACAGCACAATGAAGGTTTATGACCTAAGCGCAATGATGGGAACGCTTATATCGGGTCAGGATTTTGTCGCTCCCGAAAAGGATGTCACTCTTGACGTTGCTCCTCAGATTTTAAACGAAAGAACCATGATACCTCTGAGAGCAATCAGCGAGGCTATGGGCGCGAATGTTGAATGGGACGGCGAAAAATACTTAATCAACATAACAACAGCGGACGCGCCCGCTTCAAAGGACGGTTTGCCGGCAATGAGTATTTCCGCGAATCAGACTGAAGTAAAAGAAGGCGAAACATTTGACATTTATGTAAATGCTGAAAATATTACAGAAGGTACATATGTTTCAGGCGTTACGGCAGCTGTCAAGTATAATGCGGAAAATTTTGAATTTGTAAACGCCGCGTTGATTAACGGCGACACTGTTATTGAGGGCGCGCTTGGCGCTGAAAATCCTGAATTCGGTGACGGAATCGTTAAAACCGCGTATATAACCATTAATATTGAAACCGCTGTAAAGTCAGACGGTCCGGTTATGAAGCTTACATTCAAGTCAATTAACGGTAAGGAAGGCGTGTTTGCTCTTTCGGACAGCTATGACACACAGGTAGGATATAATACAACTATTTTGTTAGATTCCATTGACGCGTCAGGAAAAGGATATGAGTACATGGGTGACGACCTGAATGTAAATACAGCGGAGGTAGTCGTTAACGCCGCGACAG
>CAZWLT010000070.1:0-5193 GCA_964634915.1 uncultured Clostridium sp.
ATTATCGGAAGTCGGGTGGTACCGCGGAGGTTTATACGCTTCGTCCCAATATGGGTCGGGGTGTTTTTTAGTTTAACGAAAACGCTTTAGTTAGGAAGGACAAATTTTCTGAAAATTCAAAGAAAGGAAAATCAGACATGAGAGAAAAACTTGAAGAAATCAAAGCAGCCGCGTTGGACGTGCTGCAAAAAGCGTCTGACATGGACGCGCTTGAGGAAGCAAGAATTAAATTCCTCGGCAAAAAGGGCGAGCTTACCGCCGTATTAAAGGGCATGGGTCAATTAAGCGCCGAGGAAAGACCAAAGATTGGCGCCCTTGCAAACGAAATACGCTCAACAATCGAAAATCATATTGACACAAAGAAAGCCGAGATTGCGGCGAAATTGGAGGAAGCAAAGCTCAAGTCTGAGGTAATTGACGTTACAATGCCGGGCAGAGCGCATGAAAAGGGACAGCTTCACCCGCTTACGAAGGTTATGAACAATATCAAGGATACATTCATCGGTATGGGATTCGAAATCGCGGAAGGTCCGGAGGTTGAGCTTGACTATTACAACTTCGAGGCGCTTAATATTCCGCCGAATCATCCAGCGCGCGATACTCAGGACACATTCTATATTTCGGATAATATAGTGCTGAGAACACAGACATCGGGTATGCAGGTTCGCGTAATGGAAAAGACGAAGCCGCCGATAAGAATGATTGCTCCCGGCAAGGTTTACAGAAGCGACGCTGTTGACGCGACACATTCGCCTGTATTTCATCAGATTGAGGGACTTGTCGTTGACAAGGGCGTTACGATGGCGGATTTGAAGGGTACGCTTGAAATGTTTATTCACCGTCTTTACGGTGACGAAACAAAGGTACGTTTCAGACCTCATCACTTCCCGTTCACAGAGCCGTCAGCCGAGCTTGATATTTCATGCTTCAAGTGCGGCGGCAAGGGATGCGGTATGTGTAAGGGCGAGGGTTGGATTGAAATCCTTGGCTGCGGTATGGTACACCCTAAGGTGCTTGCAAATTGCGGCATTGACCCGGAGGTTTACTCCGGCTTCGCGTTCGGTATCGGACTTGAAAGAATTGCGATGGGTAAGTATGACATCAATGATTTAAGACTTTTCTTTGAGAACGATTTGAGATTTTTGGAACAATTTTGATGGATAGGATAATGATTTTGGGCATTTTAAAAGAGGTTGAAAGGATTGAGTGAATAATGAATTTACCTATGAGCTGGCTTAACGACTATATGGACATAGACGTTACGCCGAAGGAATATTCGGATAAGATGACAATGAGCGGCTCCAAGGTCGAGGGCTATGAGGATATGGGCGCGGAGGTCGAAAACGTCGTCGCGGGAAAGGTTCTGACCTGCGTTGACCACCCCGACAGCGACCATTTGCGCGTATGCACCGTTGACGCGGGTACGGGCGAAATACTTCAAATCGTATGCGGCGCGCCGAACGTCAAGGCGGGAATAATCGTTCCGACCGCGCTTATCGGCGCGAAGCTCCCCGGCGGAGTTAAGATTAAAAAGACGAAAATGCGCGGCGTCGAGTCGCAGGGTATGCTCTGCTCGCACGAGGAGCTGGGCATAAGCGAGGACGTTCTCGGCTACGAGCCGGAGTACGGCATATTGATTTTGCCCGACGATACGCCTGTCGGTAAGGACATAAAGGACATATTCGGTATGAACGAAACGGTTGTCGAGTTTGAGATAACCTCTAACCGCCCCGACTGCTTCTCGATAATCGGACTTGCCCGCGAGAGCGCGGCGACGTTCGGGAAAAAGTTCACGATACCCGAGGTCAAGTTCACGGAGAATAACGAAAACATCGCCGACACGATAAGCGTTGAGGTTCTTGACAAGGACAAGTGCAAGCGTTACTGCGCGAGAATGGTTAAGAATGTTAAAATCGGTCCGTCGCCAAGCTGGATGCGGGACAGACTTCGCGCCTGCGGCGTAAGACCGATTAATAATATAGTAGATATCACAAACTATGTGCTTCTTGAATACGGTCAGCCGATGCACGCGTTTGATTTGCGCGACATAGAGGATAACAAGATAGTTGTCAGACGCGCCGCTGACGGCGAGGTTATAAAAACTCTTGACGAGCAGGACAGAACTCTTACGGCAAACGACCTTGTAATCGCCGACGGCAAGAGAGCCGTAGCGATTGCCGGAGTTATGGGCGGTTTTAACAGCGAGGTTAAGGATGACACAACAACTGTTGTGTTTGAGTCGGCGACGTTTGACGCGGCTTCGGTAAGACTTACGGCGCAGAGAGTCGGACTTCGCACAGAATCCTCCTCACGATATGAAAAGGGACTTGACTATCACAATACCGTTCCGGCGGTTAACAGAGCTTGTCAGCTTGTGGAGGAGCTTGGCTGCGGCGAGGTTGTCGGAGGAATGATTGATGTTATGGGTAATGTAACCGATATGGAAACGCTTCCGTTCAGACCTGACAAAATCAACGAATTCCTCGGCACAGATATTCCGACAGAGAAAATGGTAAAGATTTTTGATAAACTTGAAATCAAGACCGACCTTGACAAGATGACGGTAACACCGCCTTCATTCAGACCTGACCTTGAGAGCGAGGCTGATATTGCGGAGGAGGCTGCGCGTTTCTACGGATATGACAAGATTCCCGTAACGCTTCTTTCAGGCGAGGCAACATGCGGTAAAAAGACAGAAAGACAGAAGGCGCGGGATGTGATTGGCGCGGCGCTTAACGCGCAGGGAATGTATGAGATTTACACATATACATTTGTAAGTCCGTCAATATTCGATAAGCTGAATATTCCCAAGGATAGCAGTATGAGAAATGTTGTAAGAATTAAAAATCCTCTTGGCGAGGACACATCGGTAATGCGTACAACAACAATCGCAAGCATGCTTGATATTCTTTCAAGGAACTATAATTACAGAAATCCGGCTGCGAAGTTTTATGAGATAGGTAAGGTTTTTATTCCTACAGAGGAGGGTAAACTTCCAAAGGAGCCTTATAAGATTACTATGGGTATGTACGGCAATAAGGCTGATTTTTATGATTTGAAGGGTATATGCGAGAGTATGTTCTCTGAACTTAATGTTGAAAAGGTTAAGTATGAGGCTGTAACGGATAATCCCGCATTCCACCCGGGAAGATGCGCGAAACTTACAGCCGGCGGCAAAACGCTTGGTATAATGGGTGAAATTCATCCGGCAGTAACAAGAAAATACGGTATTGAAACACCTGTATATATAGCCGAGCTTGATTTTGAAAATGTATTCCTTAACATGAATACAAATATCAAGTTCAAAGAACTTCCGAAGTTCCCGGCTGTAACTCGTGATATCGCGATGCTTGTTGACGAATCGATTCCAGTTGCGGATATTGAAGAAATTATTGTAAAAGCATCAGGAAAGAATCTTGAAAGCGTTTCATTGTTCGATGTATATGTCGGCAAGCAGATACCTGAGGGCAAAAAGAGCGTGGCATACAGCGCTGTATACCGCGCGTCCGACAGAAGCCTTACGGGCGAAGAAGTGCAGAAGTCATTTGACAAGGTTGTAAGAAGTCTTGAGCGTCAGCTTGGCGCGAAATTAAGATAACAGCTTCGCGTAATAAACAAAAGCAATCAAAAAGCCATTCTATTAAACAGAACGGCTTTTTTGCTTATAAAATTTATTCTGATATTTATCAGTACAGAATTACCGGATCACCCGGTGAAATGTTTTCATAAATCTTTGCGGCTGTACTGTATGGCAGATTTACGCAGCCGTGCGAACCGCCGCCGCGGTAAATTGAACCGCCGAAACTTCCTCTCCATGACGCATCGTGTAAGCCTATGCCGCCGTTAAACGGCATCCAGAAGTTTACAGGGCTTGAATAACCGGGACCTACAAGGGTAGCGTCTTTTTGCTTATATTCAATAAAATATGCTCCCGGAGGTGTCGCGTTGCCTTTGTACGGATTGCCTGTTACAATATCTGATGAAACGATAAGCTCACCGTTTTTATAGAACCATAAATGCTGCGCGCCAAGACTTATTTCAACGTATGTATCTTTTACGTCCGCATTGCCGTATGCAGCCGCTTTCTGCTTATATATAGGCTCACGCTCAACTTCGCCGCCGCCGCATATTACGTTATACAATTCTTCCGATTCTTTCTGTACATCAATAAGCCAACCGTAATTTCCGCCTTTGATTGTTACTTCTTCTCCGTTTGTTGTTTTGAATTTGCGGTCTTGTCCTACAGTATTGTACATTGACGCGAGCTGTTCAACGTATTCTTTGATTTTATTCTTGTCGATAGTTACAGAATAATTTTCGCCGACATTAAGCCATTCGTTTATTGAACCGCTGTCAAGAAGATTTGTTTTATCTCCGAATTTATATGTAATCTTTGCTGAAACATACTGATTGAGAAGATTAAGCACCCCTTTCATATTGTCGTCATCCGCGACACCAAGGTAACAGCTCTCCTTTTCCATAGACATTCCCTGATACAGCTCCTTAATTTTAGGCTGTAGTTTTTTGTACATGGAATTAAGGCTGACAATATCCTTTGTGCCGTCATCTTTAACGTAGTATTTACCGTTATCATAGAAAATGTCCGCAAGAGCGCCTTCCATGTTTTCTCTGGTTTTCTTCATGAAATTCATCTGTGACAGTCTGTTGTAAAGCGCGTCTTTGCTGTAATTCACCTCAACATCGAGCGGTAATTCCCTGTTTTTGCTGTCTGTAAGCCATACTAAAGCATTTTGCTTTTTCAAAAGGGAATCAAGATTTTCCACAGGCGAGCTTTCAAGGCTGATTTCTTTGCCTGTGATTACTTCTTCCGTCCCGTCTTTTTCATAAAAAGTGAAGCTGTAATTGTCTATTTCATTTTGTATTGAATTTTTTGCTTCCTCGATTGTCATGTTTGAACAATCAAAATGACCAATTGTTGTGTTGAAGAAAAAGTGAGTTCTGTAATATAAAATGCCGCCTGCATATGCCGCCGCGAGAACACCAACTGTTATGCCTGCTGTTATCAGCGTCGCTTTTTTGTTAATTTTTTTGAAAAATTCTTTGATTTTGCTTATTTTTTCTTTGAAAAAGCTTATTACTTTGTTATTTTTCGATTCCTCGTTTACATTTTCCGCAACTGTTTCGGATGATTCTTCCGATTCCTCGTTTACATTTTCCGCAACTGTTTCGGAT
>CAZWLT010000070.1:5293-7854 GCA_964634915.1 uncultured Clostridium sp.
TGTTTCGGATGATTCTTCCGATTCCTCGTTTACATTTTCCGCAACTGTTTCGGATGATGCTTCCGATTCCTCGTTTACATCTTCCGTAATTATCTCGGATGATTCGTGACCGGTTTCTTCAGCGGGAATGCTTTCGTTAGCTGATTCTTCCGTGATGTTTTTTTCTTCTGTTACAGTATTATTTCCCATATTTAATCCTTCCCCCGTTGTTTTTCTGTATTGATAATTATATATCTGTATTTTGAATACGTCAATGTAAATTTTGTACAAGACTACTCCCGTATCTGACCGTTTCCATATATAATGTATTTGATAGATGTAAGCTGTTCAAGTCCCATAGGACCTCTTGCGTGCATCTTCTGTGTGCTTATACCGATTTCCGCGCCGAATCCGAATTCAAAACCGTCGGTAAAACGCGTGGAAGCATTAACATATACAGCCGCCGCGTCAACTTCGTTAAGAAATTTTTGCGAATTGGCATAATTATTTGTGATGATTGCTTCTGAATGTTTGGTGTTATACTTGTTGATATGCGAGATTGCCTCGTCAATTCCGTCAACAATCTTTACTGATATGATGTAGTCGTTGTACTCTGTATAATAATCCTCATCAGACGCGTCGTTTACATCGGCAAAAATATCCTTTGACCTTTTATCCGCTCTGATTTCAACATTATTTTCTTTAAGCGCGGCGAACGCCATAGGTATAAATTTATCGGCAATTCGGCTGTCAACAAGGAGAGTTTCAGCCGCGTTACATACAGACGGACGCTGTACCTTTGCGTTAAGCGTGATTTTAAGCGCCATGTCCAAATCAGCGTCGCCGTCCACGTATATATGACAATTGCCGGCGGCTGTTTCAACAACCGGCACGGTTGCGTTTTCGACAACCGAACGAATAAGACCTTTGCCGCCGCGCGGAATCAGCAAATCAACGTATCCGTTCATTTTCATAAGCTGTGTCGCGGTTTCTCTTGAAGTATCCTCAATCAAGTTAAGACTTCCGACAGGCAGACCTTCGCCGTATGCGGCATTTTGCATAATTTTCATAATAGCCTTATTTGAATTTACAGCCTCGCTTCCGCCGCGAAGTATACACGCGTTTGAGGTTTTCAGACAAAGCGCAGCCGCGTCGACTGTGACATTGGGACGCGCCTCATAAATAATTGCAATAACACCCATAGGCACTCTTTTCTGACCGATTTCAAGACCGTTGGGACGTTTCCACATCTTTATGACTTCGCCAATCGGATCGGCGAGTGATTTTACCTGTCTTACACCCTCAGCAATATCTTTTATTCTATCTTTTGTAAGAGTCAGACGGTCAATCATTGCCTGACGCGTACCGTTGTTTTTTGCGTTTTCTATATCTGTTTTATTTGCGGCTATGATTTCGTCAGCCTTTTCAACCAACGCGGCGGCGATTGCTTCAAGCGCGTTGTTTTTTGTTATTGTGCCGGTTGAAATAAGTTTATAGCCCGCCTCTTTTGCGAGAGCGCATTTTTCAGTCAATTCACCCATTATTCCTCATCCCTTTCAAAATTCTTTGATACAAACAATGTGCCAATCGGCTTGCCTTCGAGTATTTCATATATTGAGTCAACATTGCCGCCGTTCGCGATAATCATATGTATACCCGCGTTTGTGGCGCGTTCCGCCGCCTCAAGCTTTGTTATCATTCCGCCCGTACCGAGGTTTGTCCCCGCGCCGCCGGCAGCATCTCTGACGGCATCGATATCATATATAACCGGCATGAACTTTGCGTTTTTATTCTTATGCGGGTCATCGTCATAAAGACCGTCGATATCGGAAAATAATATAAGCAAATCCGCGTCAACAAGCTCCGCGACAACTGCTGAAAGCGTGTCATTGTCGCCGATTTCAATTTCATCATAGCTCACTGTGTCGTTTTCGTTTATAATGGGGATAATACCCATATCCAGAAGTGTCGTAATTGTATTCTGGATATTTCTTTTTCTTCTTGGAATCGCGATATCATCGCGTGTAAGAAGTACCTGCGCGACAGTGTTGTTATATTCACCGAACATCTTGTCGTAAAGGTACATAAGCTCGCATTGTCCGACAGCGGCGACAGCCTGCTTGCCTTTTGTGTCCTTCGGCTTTTCGGAAAGGCGCAGCTTGCCGAGCGCAATGCCGATTGCGCCTGATGAAACAAGAATTATTTCCTTGCCGCGGTTTTTAAGGTCAGACAGTACCATCGAAAGGCGGTCAATCAATTTCAGATTCATTGCGCCATGTTCATATGTCAGCGTTGATGTTCCGACTTTGACAACTATTCTCTGTGCTATCGAAACATCTTTTAGTATATCATTCATTTTCGTCCTCCAAAAAATTAATTATTTTTTATTATATTACTTTAACGCGTATTTGTAAAGAATATTAATTTTAAATTATTGTAACAAAAAAGAGCCAAAAGGCTCTTTCCAGTGTGTAGATAAACCTTATTAAATGATAAATTATAATTTGTCGGTGTAAAAGATGGTTTGCGTTTGTAGGGGCGACCCTTGCGGTCGCCCGCGGGCGGCTAATAGCCGCCCCTAC
>CAZWLT010000071.1:0-2716 GCA_964634915.1 uncultured Clostridium sp.
CGTGTCAATTTCAAGACAGTTCTTTTCCTCAAGTATTTTATGAGTTTCACGCTCCACTGCCTTTGCGCTCAAAGCGGCGATTTCATCTTCGCTTAAAGCCTTGCCGTAAACGCGGAAATCGTCCATAAGACCGGAGAAGCCTTCGCCCGTGCCCCAGTTGCCGTGACCAATCCATGTTGACGCGTCGGCGGTGAACAGCGATTTTATATCAACCTCCGCTGTGTCGGAGGCTTCAAGAGAACCGTTTACATAAATCTTTGAGCCGTTTGCCGTGAATACGGCAGTCACATACTTCCAGTCCGTGTATGTACCGTTAGCCGTTATTGAGCTGAGACGCGTGCCATTGTTATTGTAGCGTTCAGCTGTAAATGACGATGACGTCGCGAGCATACCGAGGTATTGTTCATAAAGGTATTCCTGCTCGCCGCTTACGGGTGTTGTCATAAACGCCCAGCGGCTTGACGGCTTAATCCAGAACGAGAACGTTGCCGCCTCCTTACCGTTTAAAAGTCCTGTCGGCAGCTCAAGATAATTGCCCGCGGCGTCTGTTGAAATTTTTAACGCCTTGCTTGACGCGTCGTAGTTGTCAACATAAGAAACACTGCCGTGTTCCTTAACTTCTCCGCCCGTTGCGGCTGTAAAGGAACCGGTGCCTGTGCCTGTTTCATCGAAGGTGATGTTTAAAAGAAGCCCGTCTTCGGGAAGCGCGTCATCCGCGAAAGCCGCGTGAGGCAGCACAGCCGTTGAGCAAAGCATTGACAGCGAAATAAATCCGCTCAATATTTTCTTTAATATCTTGTTCATATATATAACCTCCTCGCATTATTTACCTATACATAATTATAACAAATATGATTCTCTGTGTAAATAAAATTACACAAAGTTACCCAAATAATTACTCATAAATCACTGATTTTTGAATAGAAATGAAAGGGGAGGCGAGGGATATGAGATTACACGCGGCAACAGACAGCGGAAAGGGAAACGGCGTTCTGTATGCGCTGGCGATATTTATGCTGATAGCGGGCATAACGGCGGGGAGTGTGTATCTGGCAAAAAACAGCGCCGGCATGGAGGGGATTAAGGAATATCTTGAAAAATTTTTTGCCTCTTTTTCAGAAAACAGAAATAATATGGCTGTATTCAAAAACTCGTTAATTTCAAACCTTATATGTGCCGGAATAATATTTGTTATGGGATTTTTTCGTATTGGATGTATCGGTACCGGCGCGATGATTATAAGAAAAGGGTTTATAATGGGGTTTACATCAGCGTCATTCTTTAAATTTTATGGCGGTAAGGGTATACTTATAATGTTGTCCACCATGCCGACGGTAATTATAACCTTGCCCGCGCTTATAGCGTTTTCGGCAATCAGTGTTCGTTTTTCATTAAATGAAAATAAACTGAAAAAAAATTTAATTTTTTCTTATATTTTTTTTCTGATTTTGGTGATTTCTATATTTTGTGTTGCATCTCTTTCAGAGGGATTTCTGACCACAACATTTATGACGTGGTTATCCCCAAAAATAACCTAAAATGGCAAAATATGGTATAAAGTAAACATAAAACGGGTAACATAAGAAAAATTAGGTATTTACAAATGAAAAAAAGTGTGGTAATATAACATCATTGAAATATAATTGTAATATCTCTGAAATATATGTAAACAAAGGGTAAAACGGGGAGGAATACACCAGATGAACGCATACGTAGAGGAATATACCAATTTCATGACAGATGTACGCCACAAATCAAGCAACACAGTGGAGTCATACAAGCGTGATGTTACGCAGTATATTACATATCTGAATGAAAGCGGCATACAGGATATAACTTCAGCCACAAAGACCACAATATTATCATATATGCTGTTTTTGCAGAAGAAGGGAAAGGCAAGCTCAACTGTTTCAAGAACACTCGCGTCGCTTCGCTCTTTCTATTTGTTTATGATGCAGAAAGGCAAAGTGACAACAAATCCTACCTCTAATCTGGAAGCGCCTCATGTTGAAAAAAAGACACCTCAGATACTGACGGGAGTCGAGGTTGAAAGACTGCTTGAACAGCCGGATTTAACCGATAATAAGGGAATACGCGATAAGGCGATGCTTGAGCTTTTGTACGCAACAGGCATACGCGTAAGCGAGCTTATCAATCTTGATATCAATGACGTCAATATTCCTGTGAGCTTTATCCGCTGCAGGGGCGGAAAAAGAGAACGTATCATACCTATGGGTAACACAGCAAAGGAAGCAATATCTGAGTATATAAAAAATGCAAGACCATATATGGTTAAGGACGAAAGTGAAACGGCGTTGTTTGTAAATTGTAACGGAATGCGTCTGTCACGGCAGGGTTTCTGGAAGCTCATAAAGCATTACAGAACACAGGCGGGAATTGAGGCTGAAATTACCCCGCATACACTTCGTCATTCATTTGCCGCGCATCTGCTTGAAAACGGAGCGGACCTTCATTCAATTCAGGAAATGATGGGACATGCCGATATCTCTTCAACTCTTGTATATTCAAGGGTTGTAAACAGTAAGCTGAAAGAGGTATATACGAAATCTCACCCGCGTGCCTAATTCTGACCGGTTAAATTTGCCTATCTCACTATCGAAACAGCCGGCGCAGTACAAACGTACGGTAGTCGGCTGTCTCGACAGCAATCTGAACAAATTTTCCGCGGTCAGACCGGTTAATTTGCCCATCTCAC
>CAZWLT010000071.1:2816-7810 GCA_964634915.1 uncultured Clostridium sp.
CAGCAATCAAAAAAAATTTCCGCACAGGGAACAAAGTTGGGCAAAAATGAATAGAAAACCATAAAAAGCATATTATAAATTCATACAAGCTTTGTGAAAGGAGTTTTTGTTATGAAGAAGATAATATGCTTTTTGATTTGCGTATGTATCATTATGAGCAGTGTTACCGTGTTTGCGGAGGGTGAAACTACAGACCTCGGAATTGACGCGAAGAGCGCCATACTCATAGAGGAGGACAGCGGAAAGGTATTATATGAAAGTAATCCTGACGAGCAGGTGCCGATTGCGAGTGTGACAAAGGTAATGACAATGTTGCTTATAATGGAGGCGGTGGACAGCGGAAAGATTACTCTTGACGATATGGTAACGGTCAGTGAAAATGCCATGAGCTACGGCGGCAGTACAATGTTTCTTGAAACAGGCGAGCGGCTTACGGTAAATGATATGTTAAAGGGTATAGCTGTTGCGAGCGCAAATGACGGCTGCGTTGCAATGGCGGAGCATCTTGCGGGAAGCGAGAGCGCGTTTGTCGATATGATGAATGCGAAAGCTAAGGAGCTTGGCATGGAGAACACGCATTTTATGAATACAAACGGACTTGACGAGGACAACCATTATTCAAGCGCGCGCGATGTTGCTATTATGTCGCGCGAGCTTATAAAGCACAAGACAATTTTCAACTACACGTCTATATGGATGGACACGCTTCGCGGCGGCAAATTCCAGCTTGCGAACACAAACAAGCTGATACGTTTTTATGACGGCGCAAACGGTCTGAAAACAGGCTCAACCTCAAAGGCGCTATGCTGTCTGAGCGCGTCGGCGAAACGCGATAATATGCAGCTTATAGCCGTTGTGCTTGGCGCGCCGACATCCGCGAAGAGATTTTCTTCCGCAAAGTCGCTGCTTGATTACGGCTTTGCAAATTACACAGTGAATACACAGGTGAGCGCCGGTGATGAAATTCAGAAAGTTCATGTTGAAAAGGGTATTGACAATGAAGTGAGTGTTGTCGCGGCTGACACGTATTCCACACTGGCGCAAAAGGGCAGCGGGGATAACACAGAAAAGGAAGTAATTATTGACGAGGGCATAACAGCGCCGCTTGAGGCAGGTCAGAAAGTCGGCACAATGAAAATAACACGCGGCGGTGAAACGCTTGCCGAAATTGACCTTAACACAGCAAACGCTGTTGAAAAGAAGGGTATAGGACTTATAGTAAAGGACTTTTTCCGTACTATATTCTTTGGCGGTAAGACGATGACGGCGGAGAACACCTGAGAAATTACGGATATACTGTTGAAATTGGTGTGATTTTAATGTATAATATTATCCGAAAGGAAATGATAAAATATGAAAAAGACAGCAGCATTAATTTTGACGGCAGCCGTGTCGCTTACCGCGATACCGGTAATGGGTGAGAGTTCATTTGAAAAGGAGATAGCTTCATATCCGTGGGCAAGAGAGGGTGTTGAATATTGTTACAATAACGGAATAATCACAGGCGATGAATTCGGCGACCTCAATCTTGGCGGTAATCTGACAAGAGCGCAGATGGCGAGGATATTCACAGATACGTTTAATTTAAGCAAAGCATCTTCAAGCGATTTTAAAGATGTAAAGAAAACAGACTGGTTTTACGAATATTCGCTTACAATTCAAAACAGTATGCCGAAAAAGGACGCGGATTTTAACGGCGGCGAATATGTAACGCGAGAGGAATTTGCCGCGACGCTTGTAAAAGCGAGCGGCAAAAAAGCTGCCGACAGCTACACAATCACAAACCGAAACTTCACAGATGCCGCAGATGTTGACGACGCGTATAAAAATCTTATGGAAACAGCGGTTCTGGAGTTTTATATGCGCGGCGACAACGGTAAGATATTGCCTAAAAATCTTCTCACACGTGCGGAGGCGGCAACCTTTTTATACAGAGCTATAAATCCCGACGCTGAACTTACGCCGATAACGGGCAGCGCGGAAGTTACCTGTGAACAGGCAATCGCGTGGGCAAAGTCTAAGGGCGCGGCGGAACGGTTTATAAATGTCGCGCCGCTTTACTGGTCATACGGCGAACAGTTCGGCATACGTCCGGAGGTTATGTATGCGCAGGCGGGCAAGGAAACGGCATACGGAAATTACGGCGGCGCCGTGCTTCCCGAAATGAATAACTGGGCAGGCATAAAAATCAAGAATCCGACAGGCGACACAACGGAGGACCACGAAACCTTTTTAACGCCGGAGGACGGTGTGAGGGCGCATTTCAATCATATGAGCGCGTATATAGGCGTCGCGCCGATTGGCGAGCCTCACGACAGATATTACGTTGTTATGAGTATGCCGTGGGCAGGGACAATAAAGTATGTTGAACTGCTTGGCGGCAGATGGTGTCCTGATATAAATTACGGCTGCGATATACTGAAAATGGTGGAAAATATGAAAAACTATTAATCAAAGGAGCATGCATATGTATGCTCTTTTTTGTCCGCTTTTGTTCGTTGCAAAATTTTACTGGGTGTGATATACTTATATCAATTACAAAAGGGGAATTTATAAAATGATACTACTTAACGGAAGTAATTTAAAAAAGACGTTTCTTGACGAAACTCTTTTTGATAATGTGTCCTTCAATGTGGACAGCAGTGATAAAATCGGTTTTGTCGGAGCGAACGGCGCGGGCAAGTCAACACTTTTCAAGATAATCATAGGCGACATGGATTATGATGAGGGCGAAATATTCCGCAATAAGGATTTACGTATAGGATACCTTGACCAGTACAGCGTAAACGGCAGCGAAAAGAGTATATGGGACGAAACGCTGACAGTATTTTCAGAGGTAATGGAGATTGAGGCGCAGCTTGATGAAATACGTTTTGATATAGAAAACAACAATGGTGACCTTGACGCGCTTGTAAAAAAGCAGACGGCGCTCCAGGAACGATTTTCTGAGCTTGACGGATTTTATTATAAGTCTAAGGCAAAGAGCGCTCTTACAGGTCTTGGCTTTAATGAGGAGGAATTTGATTTGCGCGCGGATAAGCTGTCCGGCGGTCAGAAAACTCGTGTTGCATTGGGAAAAATACTGCTGTCAGACGCGAATCTTCTTTTGCTTGACGAGCCAACAAACCACCTTGATATTGAATCGGTTGAATGGCTTGAGGATTTCCTAAAGAGCTACAATGGCGCGTTTATCGTGATATCGCATGACAGATATTTCCTTGACAGAGTGACGAACAAAACCTTTGAGCTTGAAACGGGACGTTTTCGTTCGTATAACGGAAATTACAGCGAATACGTCACGCAGCGCGACATTGACAAAAAGACAGAGCAGCGGAATTATGAAAATACCATGCGTGAGATAAACCGTCTTGAAAATGTTGTTGAACAGCAGAGAAGATGGGGACGTGAAAAGAATATAAAAACCGCCGAAAGCAAGATGAAGGTTATTGAAAAACTGGAGAACAGCCTTGCTGTGCCGGCGCGGGAAACGGAGGATATGTATTTTTCATTTAAGGCTTGCGCCGGCGGCGGACAGGACGTTATTGAAACAGCCGGACTCGGTATGGCATTTGGCGATAACAGACTTTTCTCCGGTGTTGATATGCTCATCAAAAAGGGTGAAAGAGTGTTTATTTTAGGCCCGAACGGATGCGGCAAAACAACACTTCTTAAAATACTTATGGGCGAATATGAGCAGACAGAGGGCGAATATAAGATAGGCGCGAATATTCATGCGGGATATTATGACCAGATACAGGAAAATCTGCACATGGAAAAGACGGTGATTGATGAGGTCTGGGACGAATATCCCAACCTCACACAGACACAGATACGAAACGCGCTTGCGGTATTTTTGTTCCGCGGTGAGGACGTGTTCAAGGAGATTGGCAAGCTGTCCGGCGGAGAAAGGGCGAGGGTTGAGCTTGTCAAGCTGATGCTCAAAAGCGTCAATCTGCTTATCATGGACGAGCCTACAAACCATCTTGATATTGAATCGCGTGAGGCGCTGGAAAAAGCGCTTGCGGATTATGACGGCACAATGCTTATGGTTTCGCATGACAGATATTTTATTAATAAGCTCGCGGACAGGATTTTGTATCTGACACCGAACGGTATTGAAAGCCATACCGGCGGTTATGACAGTTTTGTCTCAAAGGCGGATGTCGGCGAAGTGAAAAAGGAAACACGCAGCGCGATTGACTATAAAGAGCAAAAACGTCTTGAAGCGCAAAAACGTAAGACAATAAACCGATTCCGTAAGGTCGAGGATGAGATTTCCGAAAAGGAAACGGAAGTGGAGAAATTATCAAAGGAGCTTGAAAATCCGGATATTGCGGCGGATTATATAAAGATAGGCGCTCTGACGGAAAAAATCACATCATTGCAGAATGATATAGACACTCTCATGGAGGAATGGGAGGAGCTACAGATAACAATAGAGAAGAAGGAATACGAGGTATGAGAGCGATAGTGCAGAGGGTTACTTATGCCGATGTTAAGATTGACGGCGAAGTAAACGGAAAGATTAATAATGGCTTTATGGTGCTTCTCGGTGTGGGACAGGCGGACACAGCTGAGGATATGAAGTATATTGCCGATAAGATTATAAAGCTTAGGATTTTCAGTGATGAAAATGATAAGATGAATTTAAGTATTGAGGATGTCGGCGGCGAGATGCTTGTCATATCGCAGTTTACGCTGTACGGCGACTGTTCGCGCGGCAGACGTCCGTATTTCGGCGACGCTATGAATCCTGACGATGCAAATAAAATGTATGAAGAATTTGTCGAGTATGTAAGAAGTCAGGGTATACATACCCAAACAGGCCGGTTCGGCGCGGATATGCAGGTTACTCTCACAAATGACGGACCGGTGACGATTATTTTAGACAGTAAAAGGTGATGGAATATGTCAGCGGTTAAGAATGAGATTTTTGAATACGCGCTCAGGGAATACGGAGCAAAACCGGAATATTTATGGGCGAATGACCGTGA
>CAZWLT010000072.1:0-7604 GCA_964634915.1 uncultured Clostridium sp.
GTCTGCCTGAAGATTCCTATGAAAAACTGTCCGAAATACAATTATTCATGCGGACTTAGCATTATAATTCGCCGTTCTGATGCTTTGCAAAGCATTCACTGCAATATACAGGTTTGTCATTTCTCGGTTCAAACGGAACCTTATCGACTTTACCGCATTCCGAGCATACTATCTCAAACATTTCCTTGTTCTGACGCATGCTGTTCTTTCTTGCCTGACGGCAATCCTTACAACGAAGCGGCTCATTTTCAAATCCTTTTTCAGCATAAAACTCCTGTTCGCCTGCTGTGAATATAAATTCCCTGCCGCAATCCTTACATACTAACGTCTTGTCCTCGTACATCTTTTTTTACCTCGCTTTAATTTTGTTTGTTGGTTTCTTCAATATGTATCAGTCATTCTCACGCAAAGTGTTTTCCAGCTTCTTTTTTATACGCTGAACGGCATTATCCACCGCCTTTGTATCCTTGCCGAGCCTTTTCGCGGTCTCGCTGTAGGACATTCCCTCAAGGTGGCAGACAAGCACCTGCGTTTCAAGTTTACTGAGTACCTTATTGATTTTATACTCCATACCGTCAACATTCTCACGGTCAATTAATATGGCTTCGGGGTCATGAAGCTCATCGAATGCTATGACATCAAGCAAGGTTGTATCGCTGTCATCATCATAAGTATTCTTATCAAGTGATACATAAGAGTTTAGCGGAAGATGCTTTTTTCTTGACGCTGCCTTGACCGCGGTCAGAATATGACGCGTTACACACACTCCCGCAAAAACCTTGAAAAACGGAAACCTTTCTCCGTCAAAGTCCTTGACCGCTTTATAAAGTCCTATAAAGCCCTCCTGTATGATATCATCATCATCGGCACCGGCAAGAAAATACGGTTTTGATTTTGCATAGACAAGATTCCTGTACCTTGACAGAATTAACTCAAGCGCTTCATTGTCACCGTCTTGTGCAAGCTTCACAATCTGCTCATCTGACATGTTATCGAGAGTTTCCTTGTTCATTTTCAACACCGCCGCATTTTTCCCTTTTCTGATATAAGTACAAATTGTAGTATATCATGTAAATCAAAAATTGTCAAGAAAGAATTGTGATTTTTACCAGTTAACATGTTGTATGCGGCATTATTCCACAGCATATTCCACAAAGCCGCGTATTTCGACATAAAAAAGTCCGCTGTATATGACAAAAGCGTCTATCATTGAGTCTTTTGCGGCAGCGGACTTTAGTAATCAGCAATACGCGTCTTTATACGCGTCAATACATGTCTTAATAATTTCTTTTGCCTTATCCGGACCAAGCACCTCATTCACAACTGTTTCCTTGCCCTCAAGCGACTTATAAACTCTGAAGAAATGCGATATTTCATCGAACGTATGCTTTGGAAGCTGCGCAATATCAATATAGCTCGCATATGACGGGTCGTTGAAAGGAATTGCTATAATCTTTTCATCAATCTGGTCATCATCAATCATCTTCATCACACCGATAGGATAACATTCAACAAGAGTCATCGGAACAATCGATTCCTGACACAGCACAAGCACGTCAAGCGGGTCGTTATCCGCCGCGTAAGTACGCGGAATAAATCCGTAATTCGCAGGATAATGAGTTGATGTATACAGCACACGGTCCAATCTCAAAAGTCCTGTTTCCTTATCCATCTCATACTTATTTTTTACACCCTTAGGTATTTCAATAACCGCCATAAATTTTTCGGGTGATATCCTTTTCGGGCTTATATCGTGCCATATGTTTGACATACTCATCTCTCCTTTTTTTATATTTTGTGTGTATATTCATTAAATATGCGACTGAATTATTACAGTTTTTGAATCCTGATCCCATCCGACATAGCAGCCAAGCGATTCGCTTATTGCGCGAATAGGCACCATGGTTTTATCATTCATAAGCTGCGGCGGTACGTCAAGCTCCTTGCCTTCACCGTTCACGAAATATTCCTTGCTGTCTATTGTCATGTTGATTATCGTATCCTCTGTTGTGGCGGTAATCGTCTGTACTCCGTCCGTTTTCTGCCAGTCAACCTCCGCGCCGAGCGCCTCGAATATTGTACGCATCGGCACAAGTGTTCTTTCCTCAACTATCACAGGGTCCTGCGTCGGGAATTGAATTGTCTGTCCGTCAATAACTACAGTTACAATATCAGGCTTTACACTAAGCGTAGAAAGCTGACTTCTATCCTCAAACATAACCACAGGCCGTTCAGTAAATCTCAATCCGGTTGCGCGGATATAAGTTTTAAGGCTCACGCCTTGCGGTTCAAATCTGAAATTATCGCCGTCAAGCGCGCCCTCTGTCATGCGCTTTAATTCGTCCGCGTCAATATTCACAGACGGTACTGTATCTCTCAGCGCCGCGTATCCGGCATTGGCGCAGCTTGTATAGCCTTCGGGATTTATCGATGTCTGCAAGCCGCCGCCGTTTGTATATGAATAATATGTTTTACCGTTTGCCCATACATTTTCCTCTGTTCCGTCTTCATTATCCTCACGGCTTATTTCAAGTATTTTTTTGAACTCGTCAGTATCAGGATTCAGGTCGTAAAGATACATATGATATTCATTCGCGGTTTTTCCGTAAACCTCAACGCCTGTATACTTTTTATTCTTCTCTGCAACACTGAACACATTCGCGTAAGAGTCGCCGTAATTTGCAATCATGTCAACATCAAGAGAGCCAAGAAAAACAACCCCGTTTTCACTGCCGCGGTAAACTGTTACCCCATGAGTATCGACTGTAACAAGTTCATTATCAAAATCACCGTCTATATCATCATAATATGCTGATATAAGACCTGAAAAATAGTCATTTACATTATCGTATTCATTTTCATGTCCCGCGAATGATGCCGCAAAGTCGCAATATCCAACCTGCGGGCCAAGCACAGTCGAAACAAATTTATTATACGCATATATATTATCTTTTGCAAACGCGCTTGTACCCGTAACCGTCACCGCAGCTATGAGCACGCACAAAGCTTTCTTCATTTTCATATCAATTCCCTCTTTCAACAGGGATTACAACTAAAATCCCGATTTTAAATCATTTAATTTTTCACGCAGACTGTTCATTCTTTCATCAACACTGCCGCCCGCGGCAATAGCCTTTACAACCGCGCTGCCGACTATAACTCCGTCAAAATATTTTGTAAGCTCTCTGACCTGCTTTCCGTTGGAAACGCCAAATCCGACACATGCCGGAATATCCGCGTACTGTTTTACTGTCCCCGCAAATTCCGCAAAATCCGTATTAAACTCATTTTTTTCACCTGTAACACCAAGCGAGGATATACAATATAAAAATCCCTTTGAATTTTCCGCTATATCCTTAATTCTGTTTCTTGATGTCGGAGAAACAAGCTGTATCTGATATACTCCGTACTTCTCTGTATATTCCCTGATTTCATCGCTTTCCTCAAACGGAAGATCGGGAATAATAAGTCCGTCAACACCGACGCTTTGACAACGTCTGAAAAAGTCCTCGATTCCATATTGAATAATTACATTATAATACAGAAGGAAAACCATAGGTATCTTAACTTTATCCCTTATCTTTTCGACAAGCTCAAAAACCTTGAATATGTCAGTACCGGCTTCAATAGCCCTTTCATCCGCGCGTTGGATTGTCGGTCCGTCCGCTGCCGGATCGGAAAACGGCACGCCAAGCTCGATAAGGTCAACGCCCTCCTCCTGCATAGTCATAATAGCCTTTTCGCTGACATTTATATTAGGATCGCCGACTGTAAGAAATGTTATAAGCGCTTTTTTATTTTCCCGTTTTAACAAAGCAAATCTCTCATCTATTCTGTTCATTCTCAAATTCCCCTTACTGAATTTATAAATTCTCTGATTTTATTTTCATCCTTTACGCCGTCCGTTTCCACCGAGGAAGAAACATCGACGCATACAGGATTAAATATCTTTATTCCGTTATTTACGTTATCCTTACTGAGTCCTCCGGCAAGTATAATCGGTTTATCCGTATTTATTGTCCCCACGGATGACCAGTCAAATGCTTTGCCGCTGCCGCCGTATTCCTTTTCGGTATACTTATCAAGAAGTATTCTGTCCACACCGCCGATATCCGGAATATCTGCGCCGTCCTTAACACGCACAGCCTTCCACACTTCACAATCGGCATTAAGATTTCTTATATACTCATCATCTTCATCGCCATGCAGCTGCACAACGTCAAGTCCGGCTGTCTTTACGGCATTTCTTATCTCCTCATAATCAGCGTTTACAAAAACACCGACTGTTTTTATACCGTCCGCTAATTTCTTCGACAGCATTGCCGCTCTTTTGGGTGTAACCTGTCTTTTGCTTTTTGCAAATATAAATCCGATATAATCAGGTTTATATTTATTTATTATCTCAATATCCTCATCGCGGCGTATACCGCATATTTTAATTTCCATATCGCAATGTATCAACAGCCTTCTTTATATTCTTTTCACGCATAAACGCTTCACCGATAAGCGCCGCGTCAAATTTTAGCGAACGCAGATATTCAAAATCATCATGCCCTCTGACAGCGCTTTCCGCAACCTTTATCTTACCGTCCGGAATAAACGGCAAAAGCCTTTCACAGGTTGTGATATCCTCATCAAAGGTCCGGAGATTTCTGTTGTTAACGCCGATTATATCGCCGTATTCAACAGCTCTCTTAACCTCCTCCTCATTATGGGTTTCAACAAGAACATCAAGCTTCAAATCATTTGCGGTCTTATGGAATCTCTTGTATTCCTCGTCTGTCAGCGCCGCCATTATAAGAAGAATCGCGTCCGCGCCGTACAGCTTCGCCTCATATATCTGATATTCATCAACCGTAAAATCCTTGCGAAGCACAGGGACACTAAATTTTGATTTTATATCTGACACAAATTTTATGTCCCCCTTGAAATATTCCGGCTCTGTCAGCACCGATATTGCCTGAATACCGCACTTTGAGTATTCCTCCGCTATCTGCATGTGGTCAAATTCCGGTCTTATAAGCCCCTTTGACGGCGAAGCTTTTTTAATTTCAGCTATAACCGACACATCATCAAGGGACACTAAACCCTTTTTAAACTGCGGCTCTTTTATATCCGTTTCCTCAAGTTTTTTTATAATCTCGGAAACGGAAAGCCGTTCCTTTGATTTTTCAACACGCATCCTTGAAGATGCAACCAATTTATCCAGTATCATAAAATTATCCTTACAAGTTAAAACCGATTTGTAAATTCAACAAGCTCGTTTACTTTATCCATCACGTGTCCTTCGTCAATCATTTTCTTGGCAATTTCAACAGCCTCGGCGTACGTGTCCGCCTTACCGCCGATATAAATACCGGCAGCGCTGTTAAGCACTACTATGTCGCGTTTGGGGCCTTTTTCACCTTCAAAAATTCTCCTTGCGATTTCCGCGTTTTCTTTTCCGTCGCCGCCCTTGATATCCTCCGGCTTCGCATATTCAATGCCGTAATCCCTCGGGTCGATTTCATATTCAATAATTTCTCCGTCTTTGATTTCATTTACGTACGTCTTGCCGGTAACGGTTATTTCGTCCATACCGTCACATCCGCATACGACCATCGCGCGTTTTACGCCCATTGCGCTCATAACTCTCGAGAACACAGAAACCTTATCTCTGCTGAACACGCCGATAACCTGACGCGTCGCGCCGGATGGATTTGAAAGCGGGCCAAGCATATTAAATATGGTGCGAATTCCGATTTCTTTTCTTATAGGCGCGACATTTTTCATTGCCTTATGGAATTTCTGAGCATTCATAAAGCCTATACCGATTTCTTTTATACATTGCTCAACCTGCTTTGGCTCAAGCATAATATTAACTCCGAGAGCCTCCAGCAAATCCGACGCGCCGCTCTTTGATGACGCGGCTCTGTTTCCGTGTTTTGCAACAGTAACGCCTGCCGCGGCGCATACAAACATCGATGTGGTTGATATATTGAATGTATTAACTCCGTCGCCGCCTGTGCCGACAAAATCTATGTACTCATCCGTATCCGGTTTCACGCTGCCGCCCTTTGACTTCATCATCTCCGTGCAGCCCACAATTTCATCAATGGTTTCGCCTTTCATGCGCAGCGCTGTAAGAAACGCCGACATCATAACCGGCGAAGCCTTGCCCTCAAGCATCATATCCATTGCGTATGCCGCTTCCTCGCGTGTAAGGTTTTCACCTTCAACTACCTTTTTAAGTAACTCCTGCATAACTTAAACCCCTCCTCTAATCTAAACTAATCTGCCTTATAGTATACCATATACGCCAAAGAATTGCAATAGCGGCGTATTTAATTTTTCTACATTATTTTCTGTTTCCCTCTTGTAATATTTGTTTAAATATTGTATAATAATTGTATTAATTATACAGGAGTGAAGCAATTAATGAAAAGTTTTGACATCAGAACCAAAATATATTTCGGTGATAATGCGCTTGACAGACTTACAGACCTTCCATATAAGAAAGCTCTTATTATAACTGACCCGTTTGTCGCAAAAAGCGGAATGCTTCAGATGATTACATTAAGACTTAACGACGGTTATACTGAATTTGAAGTATTTTCAGACGTTGTTCCCGACCCGCCGATTGAAAAGATTTCAATCGGTGTAAAGGCAATGCTTGAATATGACCCGGACTGCGTAATCGCAATAGGCGGCGGCAGCGCCATAGACAGCGCGAAGTCCATACGCGAATTTGCCGCAAGAGCATCTCAAAAGAAAACCGCTCTCATCGCTATTCCGACAACATCAGGCACAGGCTCGGAGGTTACCTCTTTCGCGGTTGTATCCGACCCTTCAAAAGACGTCAAGTATCCGCTTGTTTCCGACAGCATGCTCCCGACAGAAGCAATTCTTGACGCGGACCTTGTAAAGAGTGTTCCGGCAAACGTCACAGCCGACACGGGTATGGATGTGCTTACACACGCTATTGAGGCATATGTAAGTATCAACAACAATGAATTTTCCGCCGCGCTTGCCGAAAAAGCAATCGAAATATGCGGAACATTCCTTCTTCGTTCATATCTTGACAATAACGATACTCACGCAAGAAAGAAAATGCACGTCGCGTCATGTCTTGCGGGACTTGCGTTCAACAGCGCGTCGCTTGGTCTTAATCACGGCATTGCGCATGCTATCGGCGCCAAGTTCCATATTCCGCACGGCAGAGCAAACGCAATGCTCCTTCCTCATATTATCGAGTACAACTCCGGAATTAACAAACATTCAAAGAGTCAGAAGGAATATCCGAAGTGCGTTGGAAAGTACGTTAACGTGGCAAAGCTTTTAGGTGTTAACAACTTCAATGAAATTACAACAATACGCGCTCTTGTAGGCTGGATTCAGTTCATGCTCAAGGAAATGAATATTCCGATTTCAATTTCACATTGCGGAATTGACAAGACGGAATACTTCAACGCGATCGACTCAATGGCTGAAAAGGCGCTTGCCGACGCTTGTACTGCCACAAATCCAAGAGTTCCCACAAAGCCGGAGGTTGTGCAGATTCTTGAACATCTATACGAATAATTTATACATGGTAATACAGGCGTGAAGGCGTGAAAATCACGCCT
>CAZWLT010000073.1:0-7451 GCA_964634915.1 uncultured Clostridium sp.
CCTTTTTATTATTCAATACCTGTTACTTCATAACCGGCATCCGTAACTGTCTTTATAAGCGCGTCGTCCGCAACGTCCCCTTCAAGCGTTACAACAGCCTGACCGCCGTTATCAAGCGATACATCGGCATTGACACCGTCAAGCGAATTAAGCGCGTCTGATACTCTTCCTGTGCAGTGCGCGCACATCATACCGTTGATTTTAATTGTTTTTTTCATTGTTGTTTCCTCCTTGATTTTCTCGTCTTTTACACTGTTTTTTACTCTCTTTGGCTTGAAAAATCTTAGTCTTAAAGCATTTGACACAACGAATACCGAGCTAAAGCTCATAGCAAGCGCCGCAATCATAGGATTTAGCTTAAGTCCCATAATACCATAAAGCACACCGGCGGCAACAGGTATCCCGAGCACATTATAGAAAAATGCCCAGAAGAGATTTTCTTTTATATTTTTTATTACGGCATGGCTCAATTCTATTGAAGTAACCACATCCTGCAAATCACTTTTCATCAAAACGATATCCGCCGCCTCAATGGCAATATCCGTACCCGCGCCGATTGCCACACCGACATCAGCGCGCGTAAGCGCCGGCGCGTCGTTTATACCGTCGCCTACCATCGCCACCTTATGACCGTTATTCTGCAGTTTACGCACTTCCTCCTCCTTATCCGAAGGCAATACCTCCGCTATGGCATTCGTGAGCGAAAGCTGATTTTTTATCGCTTCGGCAGTGACTTTATTATCACCTGTAAGCATAATTACATCAAGACCCATGCCGCGCATATCCTCAATCGCCTGTTTGCTTGTCGCCTTTATTGTATCCGCGACAGCGATTATACCGATATACTTATTATCCGCCGCGAAATAAAGAGCTGTTTTACCCTCTTTTGCAAAACGCGTATTCTCTTTTACGCTTATACCGTTTTCAATCATCATTTTATAATTACCGGCAAGAACTGTTTTTCCGTCAATTTCTCCCTTTACTCCCTGTCCGGCAATCTGTGTAAAGTTTTCAGCGGTTTTAAGACTCATTCCTTTGGCTTTTTCAACAATCGCCTTCGCGAGCGGATGCTCCGACAAATATTCTATCGAAGCCGCTACTGTCAGCAGTTCGTTATCATTAACACCATTTGGCGCAATATCCGTCACGGACGGTTTACCCTCGGTAATTGTACCTGTTTTGTCAAGCACCACTGTATCAATCCGGTGTGCCGTTTCAAGACTTTCCGCTGACTTTGTCAGTATGCCGAATTGCGCGCCCTTGCCTGTGCCAACCATTATAGCGGTTGGCGTCGCCAGTCCCAATGCGCACGGGCATGAGATTACAAGCACCGATATCCCCATTGAAAGCGCAAAGCTGATTCCGTAACCAAGTAAAATCCATACAATTATTGTCAAAGCCGCGATTGATATTACCGCGGGCACAAAAATACCCGCAACCTTATCCGCCAGCTTTGCGATTGGCGCTTTTGAAGACGCGGCATCCTCAACAAGGCGTATTATCTGCGCCAGCGCCGTATCCTCTCCCACTTTTTCAACTTCAAACTTAAAATATCCGGACTTATTTATTGTCGCTCCTATTACTTTATCGCCGACACTCTTTTCAACCGCAACGCTCTCACCGGTTATCGCGGATTCATCTATCGCGCCGTTTCCCTCAATTATAGTTCCGTCAAGCGGAACAGCCTGACCGGCTTTAACGATTACCGTTTCGCCGACTCTTACGTCCTCAATTCCGACTGTCATTTCCTTGCCGTCACGCAGAACAGTTGCCGTTTTGGGTGACAGGTCAATCAGTTTTTCTATCGCCTGCGATGTTTTACCCTTTGCGCGCGATTCAAGGAACTTACCGAGAGTTATCAATGTCAGTATTGTAGCCGATGACTCAAAATACAAATTCATCATGTACGAGTGAACCATTTCCTTGTCGCCTATTCCAAGTCCGTAACCGATACAATATATCGCCGCAATTCCGTATACAAGCGCCGCGCCTGAGCCAATGGCTATAAGCGAATCCATATTCGGCGCGCCGTGAAACAAGGTTTTAAAACCATTTACAAAGTATTTTCTGTTTACATATATTATCGGTAATGTCAGCAAGAATTGTGTGAATGCAAATGAGAGCGAATTACGGACATCATCGAATACATCAAGGAAAGGCAGATGCCACATATGCCCCATTGATATATACATCAGCGGTACAAGGCATGCTATTGACACAATAAGACGGAATTTCATATTTGAAATTTCATCGCTTACCTTTGTATTCTTTTCTGTTTCTCCGGCAACGGACGCGCCATAGCCGCCGGAAACAACCGCGTCAATTATATCGCTTACGGATACCGTATTCTCATCAAAATCAACGCGCATATTATTTCTCAGAAGATTTACATTGACGTTTTTCACACCCCTGAGCTTGCTCACACTTTTTTCAACATGCGCGCTGCACGCGCTGCATGTCATACCTGTTATATTAAATTTTTCTATCATAATACTCACCTCGCGTTACAGTTGAATTTATATTATGTTATTATTATATCGTAAATTATTTATTTTTCAAGTACGCATTTTTTTGATATATACTGTCAAAAATGATACTGTGTATTTTAAGAAAGGCTGATTTTTATGAACCAATCATATATATGTCCCAACTGTTCTATGGTTGAGGATACGTGATATTGAAAAGGACAGGTTGTATATGTAATCATATACTTCCTGCCCTTGTCATTTTATCCGTTAAAGAACATCGTTCTTTATCAGGTCCTCATAGCTCTCCCGCTTAACAACTACCTTTGCGTTGCCGTCTGAAACCGCGACTACCGCGGGTTTTGGTATTCTGTTATAATTACTTGCCATTGAGTAGTTATAAGCGCCGGTTGCAAGCACAGCAAGTATGTCGCCTGCTTCGATTTTCGGCATCATCGCGTCCTTTAGCAATATATCGCCTGACTCACAGCATTTACCCGCTATTGTAACCTTTTCGCATCTCGGAGCATTTGCATTATTCGCAACAACTGCTTCATATTCTGATTCATACAGAATATATCTCGGGTTATCACACATTCCGCCATCTACTGAAACATACTTTCTGACGTTCTTAATATCCTTGATGCCGCCGACTGTATAAAGCGTTATACCGGCAGGCGCAATGACGGAACGGCCCGGCTCCATAAGAATGAACGGCAGTTTAACTCCTCTTTTTTCCGCTGTCTTTTTAACAACCTCGCTTACGTGCTGAATATATTCATCATACGGTACCGGATCATCCTTTTCAGTATACATTATACCGTATCCGCCGCCAAGGTTAAGACAGTCAATCTCAAGACCAAGCTTGTCCTTTAAGTCGCCTATAAAATTCATCATTATTTCAGCAGCTTTGCGGAACGGTTCAATATCAAAAATCTGTGAGCCGATATGACAGTGTACACCGTTAACCTTTACGTTTGACATCTTGCTTGCTTTCTCTATTATTTCAAAAGCTTCGCCGTTTTCAAGCGCTACGCCGAATTTTGAGTCTATCTGACCTGTCTGAATAAAGCTGTGAGTATGAGCGTCAACACCGGGCTTAATTCGAAACATTATATTCTGAATCTTACCGTATTTTTTTGCGGTTTCATTAAGAGTTTCAAGCTCATAAATATTGTCTACAATCACATTGCCTACATTATTTTTTACCGCGAGCTCAATTTCATCAGCAGTTTTATTATTACCGTGGAAATAGACTTTATCCATAGGAAAATCTGCCTTTATCGCCGTATATAGCTCGCCGCCGGAAACAACGTCGGCTCCAAGTCCTTCTTCTTTTATAATCCGGCACGTATACAGAGAACAGAATGCTTTGTTCGCATAAAGCACGAGTCCGTTTCCTCCATAATATTTATCCATTGCGTTTTTATAGACACGGCAATTCTTTCTGAGCAAATCCTCATCAAGCACATAAAGCGGAGTTCCGAACTCCCTCGCAAGCTCAACAGTATCGTTCTTGCCTATCACAAGATGATTTTTCTCATTCACTGTTAAATCTTCTGATACAAACATTCCTTCTCAACACCTTCCCAAGTATTTTTTCCCTGACTTAACCCTGAGTTCCGTCAGGCTTCAATTCTTCTTTTTTTAAGCCGGCACTTGTCAGTTTTTTATCCTCGTGTATGATTTTTGGCATTTTGCCGTCCGTTATACACTTTTTATCTATAATCACCGTCTTTATACTTTCATCCGACGGAGTTTCAAACATAACATCGGACATTGCTTTTTCAATGATTGAACGAAGTCCTCTCGCGCCTGTGTTAAGTTCAATCGCCTTATCGGCAATCGCGTTTATCGCGTCATCCTCAAACTCCAGTTTTACACCGTCGAACGCAAACAATACCTTATACTGTTTTATAAGAGCATTCTTAGGTTCCGTAAGTATTGTTATAAGAGTTTTACGGTCAAGTTTATCCAGCTTTGTAAATACAGGCAGTCTGCCTATAAATTCGGGAATTAATCCGAATTTTAACAAATCCTGCGGAATAAGCTTTGACAAAAGCTCATTCATGTTCTTTTCTTTTTTGCTTGTTATGTCGGCGCCGAATCCAAGTCCCTGCTTGCCTGTACGGTTTTCGATAATCTTTTCGATACCGTCAAAAGCGCCGCCGCAAATGAACAGGATATTTGTTGTGTCTATCTGAATAAACTCCTGATGCGGATGCTTTCTGCCGCCCTGCGGCGGAACTGACGCGACAGTTCCCTCAAGCACCTTTAAAAGCGCCTGCTGAACACCTTCACCGCTTACGTCGCGCGTTATGGAAGGATTTTCCGATTTTCTCGCAATCTTGTCGATTTCGTCTATATATATTATTCCGCGTTCAGCCGATTCTACATCATAATCCGCCGCCTGAATAAGTTTTAACAATATATTTTCAACGTCCTCGCCGACATAACCTGCCTCCGTCAGCGATGTCGCGTCTGCGATTGCAAACGGCACATTAAGAATTTTTGCAAGGTTCTGTACAAGAAAGGTCTTTCCGCTGCCTGTCGGACCAATCATAAGAATATTGCTCTTCGCAAGCTCAACATCCTCTGCCATATCAGCATGCTCTATTCTCTTATAATGATTATACACTGCCACCGACAGGATTTTCTTTGCCTCCTCCTGTCCCACCACGTACTGATCAAGAAATTCCTTAATCTCCTTTGGTTTCGGCAGTTCACTTGACGCGAATCCGCTTTTGTTCTCAAACTCTCCGCCAAGTATATTATTGCACATGGCAACACACTCATCGCAGATATATACGCCAGGTCCGGACAGAAGTTTATTCACTTCTGACTCGTTCTTGCCGCAGAATGAGCATCTGAAACGTTTATTTTCATCCATATTTTTACTCCTTAAACCGGAAGCGATTATTTTGCGGCCTTTTCAATAACTTCGTCGATAAGACCATATTCCTTTGCCTCCATAGCAGTCATAAAGTTATCCCGCTCTGTATCCTCGCAAAGCTTTTCATACGTCTGACCTGTTCGCTCCGCAAGAATTTCATTCATCTTCTTCTTTGTGTCGACAAGATGATCCGTGTAAATCTTGATATCGGTTGCCTGACCGCTAAGACCGCCGCCTGAAATAAGCGGCTGATGAATCATAATCTCGCTGTTCGGAAGCGCGAATCTCTTGCCCTTTGTTCCGGCTGCAAGAAGGAATGCTCCCATGCTTGCCGCCATACCTATACAAATTGTTGATACATCGCACTTTATATACTGCATTGTATCATAAATAGCCATGCCGGCGCTGATTGCTCCGCCGGGACTGTCTATATAGAACTGAATATCCTTATCCGGATCCTTTGCCTCAAGATAAAGCATCTGCGCGACAACAAGACTTGATGTTGCGTTGTCAACCTGGTCCGCGAGAAATATTATTCTGTCCTCTAATAATCTTGAATAAATATCATATGAACGCTCGCCACGGTTTGTCTGTTCAACTACCATTGGTACTAATGCCATACCGCTCATCCTTTCTCTGTAAAAAAATTATTTAACCGACGCGTTGTTTACAATCATATCGATTGTCTTCTGCATTTCAAGCTCATTCTTAATGTTATCCTTTTCAACATCGCTCAAAGCATCCTTGAGCTTATCAAGCTCCATGTTATACTTCTTAGCCATATCAACAAGGTGAAGCTCAACCTCTTCAGGACCGGCTTCAATACCTTCCTTATTCCGGATTGCTTCAAGAACAAGCGAGCCGCTAATCTGTTTTTTTGCCTGCTCCGTGAATTGCGCTCTGAAGCCTTCCATTGTCTGACCTGTATACTGAATGTAGGTTTCAAGATTCATTCCCTGATATGAAAGTCTTTGTTCAAAATCTCTTACAATATTATCAATCTGTGTTTCAAGCATTGCGTCCGGTATATCAAATACCGCATTCTCAATAGCCTTGTCAATTATTGCGTTTTCTGTTTCTGTCTTCGCCTTGTTTTGGGCTGCTTCTTCCAATTTTTTGCGTACGTCAGCCTTATATTCGTCAAGTGTGTCAAATTCGCTTACTTCGCTTGCAAAATCATCATCAAGCTCAGGCAGCTCTCTCGTCTTGATTTCCTTAACCTTTACCTTGAATACCGCGTCCTTGCCCGCGAGATTATCCGCATGATATTCTTCAGGGAATGTAACCTTAACATCTGCGTCTGCGCCTGTTTTAATGCCAACAAGCTGTTCTTCAAATCCCGGAATAAATGTGCCGGAACCGATTTCAAGCTCGTAATCCTCGCCCTTGCCGCCTTCAAATGCAACGTCATCAACGAATCCTTCAAAGTCAATTACGGCAATATCGCCATTTTCAACAGCTCTGTCGTCAATTGTGATAATTCTTGCGTTCTTACTTCTCGCTGCCTCGATATCCTTGTCAACATCTTCATCTGTTACAGTATAGTCGATTTTATCCACTTCTATACCCTTATATTCGCCAAGAGTTACCTCCGGCTTTGTTGTTACGAGAGCTGTGAACACAACAGGCTCGCCCGCCTTGATTTCTTCAACATCAATTTCCGGTCTTGCGACTGATTCAACGCCGGATTCCTTAACCGCCGCGTCATAAGCCTCGGGAAGCACGCCGTTTATTGCCTCATCATAAAATACAGCAGGCGTATAATATTTCTCCACAATCTTTCTCGGAGCCTTACCTTTTCTGTAACCCGGAATATTGAACTTCTTAGCATTCTTCTTATATACCCGGTTTATTTCCTTGTCGAATTCCTCCGCGCTTACCTCGAATGTAAGCTTTACAAGGTTCTTCTCGATTTGTTCGTTTTTCACTGCCATAGTGATATTATCCTCCTTCTGTGTCCTGCTCAGGACATATTACATAGCGTATATTATATCACTTTTTTTCAAATATTTCAATTCTTTTTTTGAATTATTTACAACTTTTTATAGAAATTATTACACATAAATCAATAATGCGGCTTATTTGCGCGCTGC
>CAZWLT010000074.1:0-7394 GCA_964634915.1 uncultured Clostridium sp.
TTATTTGCGCGATTTTTTCTCAATTAATATGGGATTGATGAAATTATAATATACAATCCCGCGCATATAATACTTAGCGCGGAAAAAAACACAATCAGCTCCGCGCGTAATTTTTTTGTTCTTTTGCGGCTGCGGTAGCTTGCAGACGCTATGTATATACTGTTCTTTTCATATTGTGTTCTCATAATAAACCTCGTCCTTCTGTAAATTATTTTATCCTGTACAATAATTATATGCGCATAATTTACAAAATATTCCATTTATTTTTTCATAAAAAATGAAATATTTGTAAACATAATAAAAAAGGGGTTTTAAATTTTATTGTTGTATGATATAATGTAAAATCCAAGGATGGAATACACGGCGGATTTCCGCATTTTTAAATTAAGAAAGGATAGTAAAATGAATTTATGTTCTAAATGTAAGAAAAACCCCGCGGTTTTCTACATTACAAAAATGGAGGGTGACAAAACAAGCAGCGAGGGACTATGTCTTTCATGCGCGAAAGAACTCGGTATCGCGCCGCTGAATCAGATGATTGAAAATTTCGGAGTTTCAGATGATGAGCTTGATAATCTCAACAACCAGATGTCCGAATTTATGGAGAGTCTGGAAAGTATGGATGGCATGGACGGTATATCCGGCAATCCTATGGAGATGATGGAGCAGCTTTCAAGCGGCGGAAATGACGAAGGCGGCGCCGCAACAGCGCCTCTTGATATATTCAAAGAGTTCTTCGGTAATATGCCGGGCGGCGAAAAGAGTAAATCAGACGATGAAAAAATCACGAAGGAAAAAAAGCAAAAGAAAAAGCAGAAAAAGACAATGCTTGACACCTACGGCACCAACCTTACGGAAAAAGCGGCAATGGGAAAGGTTGACAGAGTTGTTAACAGGACGGCTGAAATTGAACGCGTTATACAAATTCTTAACAGACGCTCAAAGAACAACCCCGTACTTCTCGGTGAGCCGGGCGTCGGTAAAACCGCTATTGCGGAAGGTCTTGCCTGCAGGATATTTGAAAAGAATGTTCCGCCCAAATTATTTGATTATCAGCTTTATCTGCTTGATTTCACAGCGCTTGTTGCCGGAACGCAATTCCGCGGACAGTTTGAGGCAAGACTTAAGAGTCTGCTTACCGAGGCTGCCGAAAGAGGCAATGTTATTCTTGTTATTGACGAAATACACAACATTGTCGCCGCAGGTGACGCAGAGGGCGCAATGAGCGCGGCAAACATTTTAAAGCCGGCGCTCGCAAGAGGTGAAATACAGATAATCGGCGCGACAACTCTTACGGAGTACAGAAAGCACATTGAAAAGGACAGCGCGCTTGAAAGACGTTTTCAGCCGGTTCTTATTGATGAGCCGTCCGTTGAAGAAAGTATAGAAATACTGAAGGGAATAAAGGATTATTACGAGGATTATCATAAGGTAAAAATTTCTGATGATATAATTGAGCAGTCTGTAAAAATGTCGGAAAGATACATTACAGACCGTTTCCTTCCGGATAAAGCCATCGACGTCATTGACGAAGCCGGTTCAAGAGTCAACCTCAGAAACAGAGCCCTTTATGACGTAAAAATGCTCACCGGCAGAATTAACGTAATAGAAGAAGAAATGTCAAAAGCAACGGAGGAGGGCAATTTTGAAAAGCTCGCAAATTTGCGTGTTGAGAAAATAAAGATTGGGCAGGATATTGAGCAGGCAAAGAAAGAAGCCGCGGACGCGCGGATTACATTTGATGATATCGCGGCAGTTATTGAGGGTTGGACAAAGATACCTGTGCACCGCCTGACGGAGGACGAATCAACAAAGCTTATCAACCTCGAAAACCGCATACATGAACGCGTTATAGGTCAGAACGATGCCGTTGACGCGGTTTCAAGAGCTATAAGACGCGGCAGAGCGGATATAACAACACGCAAACGGCCTGTATCATTCATATTTGCCGGTCCGACAGGTGTCGGTAAAACAGAGCTTGTAAAGACCATCGCGGAGGTAATGTTTGACAATGAGGAAGCGCTTATAAGAATAGATATGTCCGAGTACATGGAAAAGCACTCGGTTTCAAAACTTATAGGCTCGCCTCCGGGATATGTCGGTTATGACGATGCCGGACAGCTTACCGAAAAGGTACGAAGAAAGCCTTATTCCGTTATACTGCTTGACGAAATTGAAAAGGCTCATCCCGAAGTATTTAATCTGTTTCTGCAAATTCTTGATGACGGGCGTATCGCGGACAGTCACGGAAAGATAATCAATTTTGAAAATACTATAATTATAATGACAACAAACGCCGGTTCGGAATTCAAATCAGCCGCTGCCGGTTTCAATTCAAATGACGAAGTTAAGATTGCGGATAATGTCGACAAGAGCTTAAAGCAGTTCTTCAAGCCGGAATTTCTTAACAGAATTGATGAAATCGTCACGTTCAAGCCGCTTACAAAGGATGATTTAAGACAGATTATCGACCTTTTGTTAAAGGACATTTACACAAAGCTTGCGGAAAAAGACGCAAAGCTTATTGTCACAGACAACGCGAAGGAGCTTATACTTGAAAAGGGCTATGACAAGAAATATGGCGCGAGACCGCTTAAGCGTTCAATACAAAAACTGCTTGAAGATAAACTTTCGCAGCTTTCGCTTACAGGTCAGATTACATCCGGTTGCGTCATAACAGCCGACAGGAACGGTGACAGCATTTCTATGACAGTCGCGTCAAAGCTGCTTGAAGATTAGTATAAATTTCCGGTGATATTTTAAACGCGTATGTAAATAATAATTATGTGCCGCATTACGGCAAATATTATTTCGGAGGTAAAATATCATGGCATGTGAATGTAATCGCGAAGCAAACAAGAGCATAAAATGTACCGTAACACAGTGTGCAAATCACTGTGATACAGCAGATTATTGCGCGCTTTCATCAATTCAGGTGGGTACACATGAATCGAATCCTACAATGGTGGAATGTACCGACTGTAATTCTTTCGAATTGAGAAAATAAGTCAAATAAAAATTTCAGAACCCATAAAAAGCAGGCATAGTCCTGCTTTTTACATATATAAGGAGATACCAAGGAGATACCATGGAAAACAAATTCAAGTATTCGGACGACAATAAAAGATACCATACATGGAACTATCATCTGCGCCATAAATTCGGCTGCAAGGTGTTCAAGGTTGCTTTAAACGGCGGCTTTACCTGTCCTAATATTGACGGCAGCAAGGGACGGGGCGGATGTATATACTGCTCCGGCGGCAGCGGTGACTTTGCCGGCAATCCAACGCACAACATACTCACGCAGTTTGACGAGGTAAAAGCAAAAATGCACCAAAAATGGAAAGAGGCGAAGTATATCCCCTATTTTCAGGCGCATACCAACACATACGCGCCGGCGAATATACTCCGCGAACGATTTGAGCCTGTGCTCGCGCGGGAAAACGTTGTGGGAATAAGCATTGCCACTCGCGCCGATTGTCTTGCGGATGATGCGCTTGATTACCTGTCAGAGCTTAGAAAACGTACATATTTGATTGTGGAGCTTGGACTACAGACAATATTCGACAAAACAGGCGAAAAAATAAACCGCTGTCATACGTATGCTGATTTTCTTGAAGGCTATGAAAAATTACGCAGCCGCGGTATCAGCGTATGCGTGCATCTCATTGACGGACTTCCGGGCGAAACAAAAGAAATGATGCTCGAAAGCGCCAAAGCGGTTGCCGCTCTGAAACCGCACTGTGTAAAGCTGCATCTTCTGCACGTATTAAAGGGTACGCGTCTTGCGGATATGTATGCAAACGGCGAATTTCCGCTTATGACACTTGAAGATTATGTTGAAACTATCGTAAACCAGCTGGAGGTATTTCCGGAAGAAACCGTTATACAGCGTCTTACGGGCGACGGCGGACGCGGCATACTCATAGGTCCGTTGTGGAGTCTTAAAAAATTTGTTGTCCTCAATGAAATTGATAAACTGATGATAAAACGCGACACATATCAGGGCGCAAAAGCCCATTAAAAAAACTGCCGCATACCGATAATTTTGTCTGTACGCGGCAGTTTTTTACTCGTCCTCGTTTTCAACCAGTTCCATGCGGTTTATTGAAACCTCATAAGCTGTTTTTGTAATCGTTTCCTCCTCATTTATACGTTTCTGATATGTCCTTGACTGAATACGTCCCCATATCTTAACGTTATCGCCGACATTCAGATTTTTTGCAAATCTCGCGTTACGTCCCCACGCAATTATGGGTATGTAATCCGACTTGTTATAGCTTCTGTTGACCGCAAGCAAAAGGTCTGTTATCTCGCGTCCGAAAGGCGTTGTGCGATAGACCGGCGCTTTGCAGATAAAACCGTTCAGATAAAGCGTGTTCGGATTTTTATTGTCGGTATCATCATAATGCCTGATATCCTTTGCAAATACTGTCAGCACAAGGCGGTTATCACCGTTCTCATAGCTGTTATACGAACGGAACTGACCTGTGACCTCTACCGCGTCGCCCACGTTGTACTCCCCATCCATAATAAGTCTTTCCGAAACCATTACGCGCACATCATCCGCGGTTCCGCTCAGCCTTGGCACATTGACAGTGCATGTGTAGAATTTTTCGGCATAAATCTCGTGATTGAATACAAATTCATCCTCGATTGTTCCTATAATTGCCGCCTGATTGTTTGATACATTGTTATCCATGTGTAGAAACCTCCTCTGTTGTAATTAAAATGCTCTTGTCATCAAGTTATATTTATTCCGTAAACATTCATTTTATGCTTACTAACTTAATTTACCACATATTTTCTCGATTATACAAGTTTTGCCTTGACAAAAATACATTAAAATGCGATAATAATTAAACGGAGTAATTTTGCTTCCAAAATAAAACCGAAAGGGTGTGCGTATCGGTGATTGCATTAAAAATTACGGCTCTGCTGATTGGACTTATCGCGCTGCTGCTCACATTCAAGGCAAAGCTTATAATCGAAAAAGTCCTTGAAAAAGAGCCGACCGAAGGAATGGTCCTGCGAGTCAAATACATTGCGCTTTTACTTGCGGTAATCGCATTTTTATCGGTATTCATTTTAGGAAGATAAGGAGTAATTAACAGATGGAAGACGCAAAAAATATTGCAAAAAATTATAATCCGGCGGAGTTTGAGGACAGATTATATAACAACTGGGTAGAAAAAGGATATTTTCATGCTGAGGCGGACAAGAGTAAAAAACCGTTTACAATCGTTATCCCGCCTCCAAACGTAACAGGTCAGCTTCATATGGGGCATGCCCTTGACGAAACATTGCAGGATATACTTATCCGTTACAAGAGAATGCAGGGCTACAACGCGCTTTGGATACCCGGAACCGACCACGCCGCCATCGCGACACAGGTTAAGGTTGAGGCTGAAATACGCGAAAAAGAGGGACTTACCAGATACGATTTGGGACGCGAAAAGTTCCTTGAAAGAGTTTGGGACTGGAAAAACCTGTACGGCGGACGTATTATAAATCAGCTTAAAAAAATCGGCTCGTCCTGCGACTGGGAAAGAGAACGTTTCACTATGGACGAGGGCTGCAACAAAGCCGTTAAAGAGGTATTTGTAAACCTTTACAACAAGGGTCTTATCTATCAGGGTTCAAGAATTATCAACTGGTGTCCGCACTGCATGACGGCGCTTTCCGACGCTGAGGTTGAGCATGCCGAGCAGGCAGGTCATTTCTGGCACATCAAGTACCCTATAAAAGACAGCGACGGCTTCGTTATAATCGCTACAACACGTCCCGAAACGCTGTTCGGCGATACTGCCGTCGCGGTAAATCCGGAGGATGAAAGATATAAGGATTTAGTCGGAAAGACACTTCTTCTGCCGCTTACCGACAGGGAAATCCCCGTTATCGCGGACGAGTATGTTGACAAGGAGTTCGGAACAGGCTGCGTTAAAATTACACCCGCCCACGACCCTAACGACTTTGAGGTCGGCAAACGTCATAACCTGGAGCAAATTAAGGTTATGAACGACGACGCGACAATGAATTCATATGCCGGCAAGTATGAAGGCATGGACAGATATGAATGCCGTAAGGCAATGATTAAGGATCTTGAGGAAACGGGACTTCTTGTGAAGGTGGAGGACCACAGCCACAATGTCGGTCAGTGCTATCGCTGCGGAACAACTGTTGAGCCTATTGTTTCAAAGCAGTGGTTTGTTAAAATGAAGCCGCTTGCCGAGCCTGCGATTAAAGCTGTTAAAAACGGTGATACCAAATTTGTTCCGGAGCGTTTTTCAAAAATATATATGAATTGGATGGAAAACGTGTTTGATTGGTGTATCTCGCGTCAAATCTGGTGGGGACACAGAATCCCCGCGTTTTACTGCGATGACTGCGGTGAAACGGTTGTCACGAAAGAGGACAATCCTGTATGTCCTAAGTGCGGAAAGAAAATGCGTCAGGACCCTGACACTCTTGACACATGGTTCTCGTCGGCTCTTTGGCCGTTCTCAACACTCGGCTGGCCCGACAAAAACGAGGATTTGGATTATTTCTATCCCACAAGTGTGCTTGTAACAGGCTATGATATTATATTCTTCTGGGTTTCAAGAATGATATTCTCAGCGCTGGAGCATACCGGCGAGGTACCGTTTAAGCATGTATTTATACACGGTCTTGTACGCGACAGTCAGGGCAGAAAAATGAGTAAATCGCTCGGCAACGGCATTGACCCGCTTGAAATTATAGAACAGTACGGCGCGGACGCGCTGCGTTTCACTCTTGCAACAGGCAACGCGCCCGGTAATGATATGCGTTTCTATATTGAGCGTGTTGAGGCAAGCCGTAACTTTGCCAATAAGATTTGGAACGCGTCAAGATTTACGCTTATGAATCTTGATATAACCGAAAATAAGCTTCCAAATTTTTCCTGCTTGCAGCTTGAAGATAAATGGATATTGTCAAAGTACAACGATGTTGTGAAGATAGTAACGGAAAATCTTGATAAATTCGAGATTGGTGTCGCGCTTTCAAATCTTTACAGCTTTATCTGGGAAAATTTCTGCGACTGGTATATTGAGCTTGTAAAGCCAAGACTGTTTGACAAGGAGAACCCGACGGCAAAAACAGCACAGTATGTTCTGACATATGTGCTTTCAAATACAATGAAATTATTGCATCCGTTCATGCCGTTTATTACAGAGGAAATATGGCAGCATCTTCCGCATGACGGAGAAAGCATTATGATAAGCCAATGGCCCGAATATGACGAAAAGCTCTGCTTCCCGCGGGACGAGGAAAGCATGGAGCTAATCATGCAGGCAATCAGCGCTATCAGAAACCGCAGAGCGGAAATGAACGTTCCGCCGTCAAAGAAAGCAAAGGTTATTATCGTAACGGAA
>CAZWLT010000075.1:0-7255 GCA_964634915.1 uncultured Clostridium sp.
CGTATAATAAAATGGCGCATGCCGCAAATCCGTATGGCGACGGCGAGGCGTCGAGAAGAACGGTTGAGGCGATTTTATACGCGTTCGGTTACAGGGATAAAAGACCTGATAACTTTTCAGTAAAATAATCTCTGCAAAATTTAGAAGATGGGAGTGACGTTATGAAGGATTTGTTGACTGAAATAGACCGTCTTTTAAAGGAAAAAAGATTTTTTGAAGTAAAGAATATAGTCAAAGACGAAAACGCCGCGGACCTTGCGTTACTCTTTGAGGAGCTTTTCGGCGAGGACTTTGACGAGAAGGCGGAATTTATGATGCTGTTCCGGCTTTTACCAAAGGATACGGCGGCTGAAACGTTCGCGCATATGAACGGCGACATGAGAGAGCACCTTATCGGAATGTTTACGGATAAGGAGCTGAGAGAAATCCTTGACGAACTGTTTATCGACGATACAGTTGATATGATTGAGGAGCTGCCGGCAAATGTTGTATCAAGAATTTTGCAAAATTCAACAACGGGCGAGAGAAAAGCAATAAATAAAATTCTGCATTATCCAAAAGACAGCGCCGGAAGTATCATGACAATTGAATATGTCAGTCTGCATAAGGATATGACTGTATCAGAGGCATTTGATAAGATACGTAAAGTAGGCGTGAACAAGGAAACGATTTACACATGTTATGTGACGGAAAACAGACGGCTTATCGGTGTTGTAACAGTAAAGGACTTGTTCATTGCCGAAGAAGATGATAAAATTTCCGACATAATGGAAACTCATATAATCAGTGTCGATACGCATGAGGATAAAGAGGTTGTCGGTAATATGTTCCGTAAGTATGACTTTCTCGCGCTCCCTGTCACGGATAAGGACGGCAGGCTTGTGGGAATTGTAACATTCGATGACGCTATGGATGTCATTCAGGAGGAGAATACAGAGGACTTTTCAAAAATGGCGGCTATTGCCCCGAATGAGGAGTCGTATTTCAGAACGGGTATTTTTAAGCACGCGAAGAACCGCATAGTATGGCTTTTGATACTTATGATTTCCGCAACGGTGACACAGATTATAACGAAAAGGTACGAGGCTGCGTTTGCGGCAATACCGCTGCTTATATCGTTTATGCCGATGATAATGGATACCGGCGGTAACTGCGGCTCGCAGAGCTCAACGCTTATTATCCGCGGTATCGCTCTTGATGAAATCCGATTTTCTGATTTCTTTAAGGTGCTGTTCAAGGAATTCCGTATATCAATTATGGTAAGCTCAATGCTTGCGGTTGTAAACGGTCTGAGAGTGCTGATAATGTACAACTGGTATGAACATAACGTGCTGCTTGCGCTGACGATCGCGTTGTCTATTATAGCGACAGTTATCCTGTCAAAAATGATAGGCGCGATGCTGCCTATGCTTGCGAAGAAAGCGCATCTTGACCCCGCAATTATGGCAACGCCGCTTATAACAACTATTGTCGATTGCTGTTCGCTGTTTATTTATTTCAATATAGCCACAATTGTATTTTCAAATATAATAAGATAAAATGGTATGTAAAAAACGGAGACTGTTTAAAAATGACTTTTTAAACAGCCTCTTTTTATATAAGACCGTAGTGTTTAAGCGCGTATTCTATGCCGTCATCATAGAGGTCTTTTGTAACAAATTCTGATATGTTTTTAAGTCCCTCAACGCTGTTGCCCATTGCAACGCTGTGCGCGGCAGCTTCAAGCATCGGCAAATCGTTAAAGCTGTCGCCTATGGCGCAGGTTTCGCTTATCGGCACGTTGTGGAATTTACAAACCTCCTCAATTCCGCTGCCTTTTGAAAATCCTTTTACCGCCAGCTCGCAAAAGCCATACCCGCGGTCAATAAAGTCAAATTCCTTTTCAATTCCGGTTTTGAATTTTTCGAGGCTGCTTTTTTCGTCATACCACGCAACAAGCTTGTCAAAACCGAAATCTTCTTCGCTCACATCGCGTGAAATATCCTTACCCTGTATCTTGAACAGGGCTTTAAGGGCAGGGAATCCGCCTATTTCGCGTAAGCGCTTGTCTGTAAAGAAGCAGTCGGAACGTTCGTAAACAGGCGTCATATCACATTCGTATATAAGGTCTGCTATTTCGTGACATAATGCTTTTGGAACAGTTCTGTTAAGCAGTACATTGCCGTTACATTCAATATATGTCCCGCAGCCGCATACATATCCGTCAAAGCCGATATCACGCAGTTCCGTTTCAACGTTCATAATCGTTCTGCCTGTGTTGATGTACATAAGATGACCGTTTTTACGCGCCTGCCTTATCGCGCTTACGGCGCTTTCCGGAACGATGTGCTTTTCATCATCGGAAATAATTGTACCGTCAATGTCAAAAAATACTATCATATGTTCCTCCGTATATCTGATTAGATATTTTTGATAAGGTTAACCATTTCCAGCGCCGACATTGCGCAATCACTGCCCTTGTTGCCTGCCTTTGTGCCGGCGCGCTCGATAGCCTGTTCAATTGTGTCAGTCGTAAGTATGCCGAACAGCACAGGAATACCTGTATCAATAGAAACAGCCGCGATACCCTTTGAAACCTCGTTGCAAACGTAATCATAGTGGCTTGTGGCGCCTCTGATAACAGCGCCGACGCAAATAATCGCGTCATACTTTTTACTTTTCGCCATACGTTTTGCAATAACAGGAATTTCAAAAGCGCCCGGTACCCATGCAACGCTTATATCATCATCATTTACACCATGACGCACAAGACAGTCCTGCGCACCGCTCACAAGTTTTGATGTGATAAATTCGTTGAAACGTGACGCGATAATTCCAATCTTTAAACCCTCGCCGCAGTAAACTCCTTCAAATACCTTCATTATTATTTCCTCCTTGATATTAATAATTCAATAAATGTCCCATTTTGTTCTGTTTGGTTTTTAAATAAAACTCGTTTTCCTTTTTAGGCTTAATCTGGATAGGCACGCGTTCAACAATCTCGATACCGTATTCTGAAAGATCGGAAATTTTTTCGGGATTGTTTGTCATAATGCGTAACCTTGTCGCGCCGAGGTCTTTTAAAATCTGCGCGCCCTCGCTGTAATCACGCAAATCCGGCGCAAAGCCTAATTTCACATTTGCCTCAAGAGTGTCATAGCCTTTCTCCTGTAAGTCATAGGCCTTGATTTTGTTGAGAAGACCGATACCGCGACCCTCCTGACGAAGATACAGAAGAATACCGCGGCCTTCTTTATTTATATTCATCATAGCCTGCGCAAGCTGTTCACCGCAGTCACACCGGCATGAACCGAATACGTCACCTGTCAGACATTCCGAATGAACGCGGCAAAGAACGTCATTGCCGTCCGCGACATCACCCATAACAAGCGCGACATGGTGGTTGCCGGTGATAGTATTTTTGTAGCCGTATATATCAAAATTGCCGTATTTTGTCGGCAGCTTTGCCCTTGATACGCGAACCATGAATTTATCATGCTGACGGCGGTAAGTCTGTAAATCCTTAATTGTTATAAACGTCAGATTATGCTCCTTTGCGAATTCCAAAAGCTCACCGCGACGCATCATCGTTCCGTCGTCTGCCATGATTTCGCAGCAAAGTCCGACTGTCGGTAAATTAGCCAATCTCAGCAGGTCAACAGTCGCTTCGGTGTGACCGTTTCTTTCCAATACTCCGCCCGGTTTTGCCTCAAGAGGAAACATATGTCCGGGGCGTCTGAAATCCCGCGGAGCCGCTGTCGGCTCAACACACATACGCGCGGTGATGCCTCGTTCCTCGGCGGAGATACCGGTTGTTGTGGAAATGTAGTCGATTGACTCCGTAAACGCGGTGCAGTGGTTATCTGTGTTGTTTGAAACCATCGGGCGAAGTCCGAGCTTTGCCACATACTCGCTGCTCATAGGCATACATATAAGACCTTTTGCATATGTTGCCATAAGATTGACATTTTCCGTTGTGGCAAACTGTGCCGCGCAGATAAGATCACCCTCATTTTCACGGTCAGGGTCGTCTGTGACAAGAATGGATTTGCCTTTTCTCAAATCCTCAAGAGCCTTTTCCACGCTGTCGAATTCAAACATTTATATCACCTCCTAAAAGTTGTACTTTTTCAGAAATTCCTCATTTATGCCGCTTGACCTTCCGGTTAATTTCTCAACATATTTACCTATAATATCACATTCAAGATTAACGCGGTCGCCGCTTTTTCTTGAAAGCAGAGTTGTTCCGGACGCGGTGTGGGGGATTATAGACACTGAAAAAGCATCCCTGAATACTTTTGCGACTGTAAGGCTTATTCCGTCTATCGCGATTGAGCCTTTTTCGACTATGTATTTCATAATACCTTCATCAGCCGTTACCGTTATCCATACCGCATTATCCTCACGAACAAGCGACTGTATAAAACCCGTGCCGTCAATATGTCCGGAAACGATATGACCGCCGAACCGTCCGTTTGCGGACATTGCGCGTTCAAGATTTACGGGCGAGCCTTTTTTTAGTGTCCCCAAATTGCTGCGGCGCAATGTTTCCGCCATAACGTCAGCGGTAAACGTATTGCCGCTGATTGCCGCGGCGGTAAGACATACACCGTTTACCGCGACACTGTCACCGACTTTCAAATCAGTAAATATTGCGCTGCCTTTTATAAGCAGCCCGCAGGATTTTGCGCCGTGCTTTATTGCGGCAATTTCGCCGATTTCCTCAATTATTCCGGTGAACATAAAATCAACTCCTCTCACGAATAAAAAAATAAATTACATTTGATATTCTATCAGAATATCATCATCAAAACGGCTTATCCGCGGATTTTTAAATCGCACAGCATCATCCGCCAGAGTTATTCCGAGCGGAGCAACCGAATTTTTGCCGTCGCCGCCGATTATCTTAGGCGCGATATACAGCTGTAATTTGTTCACAATGCCTGATTTTAACGCGCTTGCGTGAATTTCGCCGCCGCCCTCAATGAGCACGCTGTCAATAGAAAGACTGCCGAGCTGTTTCATTAGGGACACTAAATCCACATGACCGCCATAAGACGGCGTTTCGATTATATGCGCGCCGCGGCTTTCAAGCCGCGCCGCTTTTTTTGTGTCCCTTTTTACGCATGCGATATATGTTGGTATATCGTTTGCCGTTCGGACTATTTTTGAATCGGTCGGGATACGCAATGTGCTGTCGCATATAATGCGTGCCGGATTTGACGGGTTATCCGCTCTGCAATTTAGAATAGGGTCATCGGCAATAACTGTGTTCACGCCGACAAGTATCGCGCTGACTCTTTTGCGTGTTTCATGAGTATGCGCGCGTGATTTTTCGTTGGTTATCCATTTTGAATTGCCTGTGGAGGTTGCGATTTTTCCGTCAGCCGTAACAGCCGTTTTCATTATTACGTACGGTGTTTTTGTTGTGATGTAGTGGAAGAATATGTCGTTGAGCGCGTCACATTCTTCTGTGAGGAAGTTTTCTGTAACCTCAATGCCATGCTCTCGGAGTACGGATACGCCCTTTCCGGCAACAAGCGGATTCGGGTCGGACGAGCCGACATACACGCGCTTTATTCCGCTTGCAATAAGCGCCTCTGTGCAGGGGGGATTTTTGCCGTAGTGACAGCATGGTTCAAGCGTGACAAACATATCCGCGCCGGTCACGTCTTCAAAGGCGTTTTTGAGCGCGTTGCGTTCGGCATGTAATTCGCCGTAACGTTCATGAAACCCCTCGCCGATGATTTTTCCGTTCTTGACGATAACAGCGCCGACAAGGGGGTTGGGGTTAACAAATCCGATACCGCCTTTTGCAAGCTCTATCGCGCGACGCATATATTTTTCCATCTGAATATCCATAGCCTTTCTGTCCGCGGAAAATAAAATTTATAGCCTTACCGCGGGCAAATAAGGCATATAACGGATATTTTTTAAACCGCGCAAACCAATTAATCGTTTTTATATAAAAAATACCCCCGGCTAATGTTTCGGGGGGCGGAAAATTTTTGCAGCAAAAAATCAATTATCTTCTCCCATCCGGACTTTACCGTCGGTTCCGGAATCGCGCCGGATCAGCCTTGCGGCTCACGGACTTACGGCTTGCGCCGATTACCGTCGATTATGAATTTCACATACCCCGAAGATATTATATATTCTATTTGATAATATAATACACCGTTTGCGGATTTTTGTCAATACAATATGAGAAAAATGTACACCGGTAAAGCAAATTTTAATGGACAAAATTAATACTGTGTGGTAAAATATACACAAAGAGATTTGGGAGGGATAAATATGGAGATAAGCGTTAAAAGAGATGGTCTGACGCTTCGCGGCACACTTTTAAAACCGGAGGGCGCGGACAAGTGTCCCGTTGCCGTTATTTTTCATGGGATTATGAGCAACAGAGGAAATAAGAAAGCGAATATGTTTTCCTTTATAGCAGACGCGCTTTTGAAAAAAGGTATCGCATCTGTCAGATTTGATTTCAACGGTCATGGCGAAAGTGACGGCGACTTTTCGGATATGAATGTGTACGCGGACATTCTTGACGCCGGAAAAATTTTGGATTATGTCAGGAACCTTGACTTTGTGACGGATATTTATGTTGTCGGTCATTCAATGGGCGGACTTGTCGGCGGTATGATTTCGGGCTATTACAGGGAATATGTCAAAAAGCTTGTAATGCTCGCGCCGGCGGCAACAATGAAAGATGACGCGATAAAAGGCTCGTGCTTTGGTATTGAGTACGATAAACGCAATATTCCCGAAACTATTGAAATGTTCAACAATGAAAAAGAGAGCTTTCTGCTTGGGCATATGCTGTTTCGGACTGCAAAGACTTTGCCTATATATGAAACAACATCAATGTTTGAGGGCAAGACGCTTATAATACACGGGTCGGATGATGACGCCGTGGGAGTGATTGGTTCAAAGCGTTACGCGGAGGCTATGGATAATGTGACACTCCATATAATAGACGGTGAAACTCATGGTCTTGACACAATTTCTCTTGACAGTGTCGTAAATGAAGTCGCAGACTTTTTAAGCGAATAATTCAGTGACCGTCCTTTTCTTGTCATACCTTTAGCATACAATGACGGCGAGAAGCGTGTTGCTTTCAGAGATATTCAAAAATCGCGGACAAAAAGACGAGCCTTGGTAATCAAGGCTCGCCTTTAACAAATTTTTGGTGGGAGAGAATGGATTCGAACCATTGAAGTCGAAGACAACAGATTTACAGTCTGCCCCCTTTGGCCGCTCGGGAACTCTC
>CAZWLT010000076.1:0-7080 GCA_964634915.1 uncultured Clostridium sp.
TGTATAAAAATTATGAACGGGTATAAAATAATATATATAATATACGAGAGGGGATTAAGATGAAAAATAATAAAGTTTTTGAAGTATTGCAAAGAGTCGGACGTTCGTTCATGCTGCCGATTGCAATCCTGCCGATTGCCGGACTGTTTCTTGGAATAGGCAGCTCGTTTACAAATGAAACAACCTTGCAGACATACGGTTTGTATAGTTTTATGGGTCCCGGCACAATTATTCATGGAATATTGTCGGTAATGAGCGCTGCGGGAAATATTGTGTTTGCTAATCTTCCGCTTTTGTTTGCCATTGGCGTCGCAATAGGTATGGCAAAACGCGAAAAAGAAGTGGCGGCATTGTCGAGTGTTATTGCATTCTTTATTATGCACACTGCCATAGGCGCGTTGATTTCCGTAAATTACGGAAGCGGCGATATGGCATATGACGCAATGACACAGGCAAGCGCGGCATTTGAAAGCGGACTTGGTCTGAGCGGCGCAACAGCAACGGTACTTGGAATACATTCACTCAATATGGGCGTGTTCGGCGGTATTATTGTGGGACTCGGCACAGCGGCGCTGCATAACAGATTTTATAAGATACAACTGCCGCAGATGCTTTCATTTTTCGGCGGCACGCGTTTTGTGCCGATTATTTCCGCAGTTGTATTTTTGCTTGTGGGAATACTGATGTATTTTGTATGGCCGTTTGTGCAGAGGTTTATATTGCTGCTCGGAAATCTTGTTCAGAACACAGGCTATATCGGCACGCTTATTTACGGTATTATCGAGCGCGCGCTCATTCCGTTCGGTCTGCATCACGTATTTTACATGCCGTTCTGGCAGACAAACGTAGGCGGCTCAATGGAAATTGCCGGTCGTATGGTGAACGGCGCTCAAAATATATTCTTTGCGCAGCTTGCCGACCCGAATACAACAAAGTTTTCGGTTGATGCAACAAGATTTCTTGCCGGTAAATTCCCGTTTATGATATTCGGTTTGCCCGGCGCGGCGCTTGCAATTTATCAGTGCGCGAGAAAGGAAAAGAAAAAGGCTGTCGGCGGTCTGTTATTATCAGCGGCGCTCACTTCAATGCTCACAGGTATTACAGAGCCGCTTGAATTCACGTTCCTGTTTGTCGCGCCGATTTTGTATGCTGTCCATTGTGTGCTTGCGGGTATTTCATTTATGCTGATGCACATTTTTGGCGTCGGTGTCGGAATGACGTTCTCCGGCGGTATTATTGACCTGACGCTGTTTGGTATATTGCAGGGCAACGGAAAAACAAATTGGATTTATATTGTGTTTGTCGGAATAGTATATTTCTTTGTGTACTGGGGTTTGTTCACCTTCCTTATCAAAAAGTTCAACTTCAGAACTCCGGGACGTGAAGCCGATAATGAGGAAACAAAGCTCTATACAAGAGCGGACGTGAATGCGCGTAAAGACAGTGATAGAGTGTCCGGACTTATATTGAAAGGTCTTGGCGGTAAGGAGAATATATCCGATTTGGATTGCTGCGCGACAAGACTGCGTATAACCGTAAAAGACGGAAACAATGTTGACGAGAATATGCTTAAAGCAAGCGGAGCAGCCGGAGTTATAAAAAGCGGAAACGGAATACAGGTCATCTATGGACCGCGTGTAACAGTCATAAAGTCAAATCTTGAGGATTTCATGGAAAGCGCGGCGAGTGATGATTTAAGTATGTATTCGGTTTTTGCGGACACAGCGAATTCGGATGAAACAACCGCGCCGACAGGTGACGGAACAATTATGGATATAGCCGCGCCGGTGAAAGGCAAGGCGATACCGTTAAGTGATGTGAATGACGACGTTTTCTCTGCCGGAATACTCGGTAAGGGTGTTGCGATTGAGCCGTCGGAGGGTAAAATATTCGCGCCTGCGGACGGTGTTGTGGATAACATTCCGGAAAGCAAACACGCGATTGCTATAACTGCCGAGAATGATGCTAATATTCTTATTCATGTTGGTATTGATACCGTACAGCTTGGCGGCAGGGGTTTTGACGTTAAAGTCGGAGAGGGCGCAAAAATAAAGAAGGGCGACCTTCTTATGACCTTTGACCTGAACGCGATCAAAAAGAGCGGTTACAGAGTCACAACTCCGATTGTGATATGCAACAGCAATGATTTCCATGATGCGGAGGCAACAGCCATGGGAGAGGTAAACGCGGGAGATACGGTTATAAGGATTGTGAAATAATTTATAATTTATTATGCAAAAAAAATGGGGATGTTAAAAATCAGGGCTGTTTAAAAATGACTTTTTAAACAGCCCCATTTTTATAAATTCAATTAATTATAAATTACAATCAGCTTCGCGTTGCCTTTTGACATAAGTACAAGAATCTTTGAGCAGTCAATACCGTAGTTTTTAGCATCCTTAAGATCATTAATCGTAAGATCTGTTGTTGTATCTGCGGCGTATCTGCTGATTTCTTCTCTGTCATCTTCCATGCGGAGAATCTTTGTTGATGATGAAACTGTGATTTCTTCGTAATCTTCATCATCTATCAGATATGTACCGTCCCCGTTAGCTTTAAATCCGCCCTTTGTAACATAAAGCTTCTTTTCGTCAAGAAGCACCTGACTTACATTGAACATAACCGCTCTTGAATTCGGAACTGTTCCGAGTGTTGAGCTTGTGTATGTTTCATCCTCTGATGTGCCTGCCTTTTTAAATCTGTAGTCGAACTTGAACTTCTGATAATTATTTTCTTCTTCCGGCTCAATTTCTTCTTCCCAGTTAAACAGTTGGTCATTATACTTTTTACCATCAAGGATTTCCGCAATATCATCGAACTTAATATTATTGATACGTCCCTGAGCAAGATTATCGCTGTCATATGCAAACTGGATAACATCGCCGACTTTGATATCGCTGAACTCATTTTGATCATATGTTGTCCATGATTTTGTTACGTTTGACGCGCCTGTATAGACGTCGAATTTCTGTACAGTATCATCTCTTACTTCGCTGTATATGCTTTCCGGAAGCGACGCGACAATTGAGAAATCGCTGTCTTTCTTTACAGAAGTAAGCGTGCCGTCATTTCCGTAAAGGATTATAAGTCCGGCAATCTTCGAAGATGATATATCGTATGCTTCAACGTAGTATGAATCACCGGATGTGAACGCGCTTGAAACAGTTTTCTTCGCGTACTGTTTTTTCTGATAACGGTCAGACGGAACATAAATAACAACAGTGCTTGAATTTACAGAAAACGCTGTTTTTCCGTTCTGTGAAAAGCTGTTTGACGAATATGTATACTGTCCAAGCTCCTTGCATTTTACAATCTGTTCCTTATCATCATTCTGTGTCTGAATTTCATCGGACGCAAGTATAACGATATCTGTTACTTCATTGTTCTGTATAGTAAGTCTTGCCGGCTGCGCGTATGTTGTATTTTTTGGTGTTTTACCCGCGCCGTAAATCTTTTCGGCATATTCGCTCTCATCTTCGGAATAAGAAGCGGCAAGCTGGATTTTATCAATTGCGGTTTCGGCGTCTACCTTTGAGCCGTTCAGCTTTACCGTTGATTTAAGCGGATATGACGCCGCGCTGCTTGCGCTTATATCCGGCGCATATGCTGTAATATATTCTTTTCCGCCTTCGTCATAGTCAAGATACGCGTCTGAAATGTACGCGTAAGGAATTACGGCTGTCTGATTAAGAGTTCCGAATATCACCGTACCAAATTCATCAAGGTAGAATGTGCCTGTCGAACCGACCTTCAGTTCCTTGTCATCCTTTTCACGTATGTATGATATACATTTATCGCCGATATCATATGTAGTTCCCGATATTGTCATACGTGAGCTGTCTGATGACATGGAAGTGACGGAACCATTGACTGTCTTGTTTGATACAAGAAGTGTATATAATGAATCATCAAGACTCTTTGCGTAAAGAATTACATCATTTGTTGAAATTGATGTGACAGGAATTTCTGTACCGTTCTTTGTGATTGTGTATGTATAATCCGCGCTTTGCGGGTCAAGGATGAGATAATTACCCGTCACAAGCTTGTCCGTTATACGATAATCCGCTGTTGTCGGAGCGGCATATGCAACCATTACGTCATAATCATAAATCTGAATCATATCTATTATGCCGTCATTTGAATTGTCGGTAAGCGTTATCTTGCCATAAATAAAGTATGATGTTTCAGGATTCAGCCAAAGCTCAAGCGCTTCCTGACGCGTGTATGACTCTGTTTCGTATGTAAGCGGATTTGTAAGGTTTACAGTGTCGTCCGCCGGTACAATTTTACCGTTATATCTTACTGTAAGATCCTTTTCCTTTAGCTTAACGGTTTTTGACTTTGATGTTTCTTCATAATATTTCAGCGTGTTGCCTGAAAAACCGCTTATATCATCATAATTAACATCGAGAATATTGGTTTTGGTTGTTTCATCATCGATATTGACAAGTATTCTGTCATCATTATTACTTAGCTGTTGATAATAAACTGTGATATTTTTACCGAAGTATTTATTCAAATCAGAGCTGTTCTGTGTGTATGAAGAATAATTAATAAGGACTTCCTCGCCGTCATTGCTCAGGACATCCATCTGGTCCTCAAGCAGCTCATGCGTGCAGTCTTCCGTAACATAGTCTTTGATTCCGACAAGAGTACCCTTTAGCTTTTTAACCTTCAGATAATCGCCGAGAAGTGTTTTTTCGGTTTTTATCCAGTTGTAACCGTTGTTCTCATACATTTCAACTTCAAGCGCGTTATAAAGCATCTGAGCGATAACGCCCCGTGAAGCGCCTTCATAATATACCTGTCCCGAAATGTTCTTTGTCAGACCGAGCTGATTTGCCTGCTGAATGTAAATATCAGCCCAGCTGTCAGTGGTTGGTGTAAGCCCCATGGCAAACTGTTCATATCCAAGTGTGCAGACTACCATTGTAAGAGCTTGTTCGTATGTAACCTGCTGGTCGGGACCAAATGTACCGTCCTCAAAACCGGCGATAATACCTCTGTCATAAGCTGTCTGTATGTAATTTGCTGCCCAGTGGCTTGAACTTACATCGCTGAAGCTGTAGCTCTGATATTCAAGGTCTTTAAAACCAAGCATATAAACAATCAGCTTTGTAAATTCAGCGCGCGTTATTGCATCGTCCGGACGGAATGTACCGTCATCATAGCCGTCTATAACAGACAGTTTTGAAAGTGTTGTGATGGCATTTTTATATGGATTAGTGTCATCAACATCATTAAATGCCGCAAAAACCGATGACTGGAGTACAGATGATGCCAGTATCACAATGGTTGTCAGCATAGCCATAAATTTTTTCATAGAATTCACCCTGTCCTTTCCGTATTCAATAAGGGGGCTTTGCCCCGTCATTCAACGTTTCAGCGTGAGGCTGTAACTCCCGCCGAAAAAAGTAAGCGAACCCCGCCGCCTATGGAGGCTTGGGGACATCTTGCTTTTATTTATATAGCAAATACATATTCATTTTACCACTTATTTTTACATAAGTCAACAATTTCAAATATTTACTAACATGAATATTTACTCAGGGCAAAAGCATTATATATGTATCGGGATAGAACAATCTATCCCTTTGACTCTTTAGTTATACGATATATATAATCCGTTATTCTTTTAACATCACTCATATTATTAAAAATACCAAACGATGCGCGGACAGCGCCCCTGTCAGAAGTACCCAAAGCCCTGTGAGCAAGAGGCGCGCAATGGTATCCCGCCCGCACTGCCGCACGTTTGCCAAGCCTTTCAAATACTTCTTCGCTTCCAAGCCTGCCCACATTAAAAGCGACTGTGGCAACGCTGTTATCATTCCCGTAAACGGTTACATCCTCCATATCAAGCAGATTATTTCTGAAATTCTCCGAAAGATTTCTTTCATAGGCTGAAATTTTTTCAACACCGTTTTTCAGAATATATTCCACTCCTCTTCCGAGTGCGGCTATGGCAGGAGTATTCATTGTACCGCTGTGAAATTTGTCAGGCATAAATGATGGCTGAATAATACTTTCGGAATTACTGCCTGTTCCGCCTAAGGCGAACGGACGCAGCTTTTCCGGATTCTTTATATAAAGACCGCCTGTGCCAAGCGGTCCCATAAGTCCTTTATGTCCGGAAAACGCAATCATATCCGCACTCATTGCTTCCGCGTCGATTTTTTCGCATCCGGCAGTCTGCGCCGTATCAATTAGGAACGGTATACCGTGTTTCTTCGCAATTTGTCCGATTTCACAGACCGGCTGAATAGTTCCGCATACATTTGAAGCATGGGTACACACAATCAAGGCGGTATCATCTTCTATGGCATTTTCTACATCCTCTGCATGTACAAGTCCGTTTTTATCCGCACAAACAACCGTATAATTACCAAGCATATGCGCAGGACGAAGAACACTGTTATGCTCCATTGCGGTAACAACAATATGTCCTCCGTTATATACTGTTCCAAAGATGGCAGTATTGAGTGCATAGGTGGCATTTTGCGTGAAAACAATATTCTGCGGCATAGAAATATTGAAAAGCTGTGCAATCAAATCCTGAACATCGACTATTGTACGGACAGCCTGCATACTTTTTTTATACCCTCCCCTGCCGGCATTTCCTCCTCCCCAAATTGCGCTTTTTATAAGCTGCGCATACACCGAAACCGGCTTTCTTAACGTTGTAGCGGCATTATCAAGATACAGCATGGTAAACACGCTCCCCATTTTCATTCTTTTCTATATAAATTTTTTTTATTGAAATTCCGTTATCACGAGCTATATTCTTTATTATTTCAAGAGCTCTGTCATCAATACGAACCGAATAAGAACATCCTCTCTGATTCAGAGCTGTCGGTGTATGCACCACGTATGCGGGAAATCCCACAATCTTTTCCGCTGCTTTTTTTAATCTTTCCGCAGTGGTTGCCGAACCAACTATTATATACATAATCTTCACTCCTTCCGGCTTAATATAGAAATGAGCAAGGAATCCTTCCCTTGCTCTTCCTTATTATATACTATTCCGTACAGAATTGATTTGTGTATAAAATAAGGGTTTGGAATAATTTCCAAACCCTT
>CAZWLT010000077.1:0-7040 GCA_964634915.1 uncultured Clostridium sp.
CCGCGCTTTGGTTGTATTCATCGAGAAATCTTGAGAACTTACCGACACACCGTTTGTTAAAAGCCACACCAAGGGCGGTAAGCTTCATAAGTATATCCGCGCTCATCTTTTCCTCATATTCTACCTCGACTTCATAATCAACCTTATCAAAATACGTTGTTTTATCAAGGCACAGCTCCGAACCGTTATGCTTAAATCTGTGACGTTTTGTTGTTGCCGCGCCCATACGGTAAAGCTCACCCGCATCCAGACAGGTAATTTGCTTTGTTGTATTTGCGTCAATTATTTCGGGTACGCCCTCAACCTCATATTCGTTTTCTTCACAAATCTGCAGCGGACTGTTATCATTTTTATGGAGCTTTACCTGTATCTTTGATATACCGTCAACAACTCTTACTCTGACCATTATGCGTTTTTCACGGAGAATACCCTCCTTATCCGTATAATAGTTATTCTCCTGTTCTTTTACGCTGTCCCACTCAAAAGCCTTCAATACCTTTTTATAGGTATTTTCGTCTATGATACTTTTAATTTCTGTTTCTGTCATAATTCCTCCTATACAAATTGGTTTCTCTCCGCTTTGTAATTATATCCGATAACGGCTAATTTATCCTCTATCTCTTTTTTGTCAAGCTGCATATCATCGCACATATCATCAAGACTTTTATAGAAATCACGCAGCTTCATATTTACAAAGCCAAGCAATATCGCCGGATCATTCGGTATCTGCATATCATTCCTCCATATAATCTTTTATGATTGTTCTTATTGTTGTTTTTCCGTTTTTAATTTCATATTTCATAGCCGGTATAAGTGTTTTTCTGTATCTCAGATTTGTATTAGGCGATGCCGGAATTATAATACCTTTGCCGTCTGTTTCAGAAATGACTTCACAATGCTGAAAAGTATTTTTCGCAAATGCTGTGCCGCCCTCTCCGTATACGCACTTATCGCTGTCGGAATTTGACACCGCAAAACCGGCATCATATGCCATACATTCATACTCTGATGTTATTTCATGCTCTCTTATATGTCCGTCAGCTGTCGGAATAACAGTTGTTTTAACGCTTATCCCCTTAAACGGCGACCAACCGATAATAACCTTGTCATTATTCAAATCGCAGAATTCAAAGTGTCTGCGAACCATAATCATACCGTCAATTTCAAACACAAGCATATTATCCGGCGCTGCTTCCGCAAGACTCAGATTACTTCTCATAACATTGAATCCGAAATGCGCGCTATATGCAAATTTCAGATACTTCGGGATAATCTGTCCGCAGTCAAAGTATTCATTCTCACCGCCGGGATATGCGGCAGTTTTACCGTTTCTTCTTGAAATAAGCATCTGCGCGGCATTTATACATTTCTTAGCGTCAAGCTTTGGCATTGGCGCGGCTTCGCAAGTCCAGAATTCGTGGTTATCCGGCAGCATCAGAAACACATATGCCTTCAGTCCCCAGTATGGCGAGCCGTGCGCGTTATAATGCTCCGCCATAAGCAAATCCGGATAGTCATATCCTACCGTAAGAATACCGGCATGATCAAATATATCCTTATCCATCCAGTTGTTAAGATTACGCGCGATAATACCCTTCATAACCTCAATCGGAAACGGACGTATATCTGCCGCAACAGCCGCTCCCCAAAACGCGCATTGCGCGAAACGATATGTCAGCGAGCGTCCGTACGGAAGCGCCTCACCGTCCTCATCGAACCAATATATAAACGTCTTTGCAAATTCACATGCGCGTTCTTTATACAGCGCGGCTCTCTCCTTATCATCATTTTTCATAACGATTGCGTATATAAGGCTGTAAAAATGGAACGCGAATGATATATAATAATCTGTCTGCCCATGTACGCCGTCCCTGTACCAGCCGTCTGAAATATAAAACTCATCAATCCGGTTAAGGTCTTCATTTAGTCTTGCCCTGCTGTATGGTCTGCCGATTTTTTTAAACGCGATATTCACAATCACTCTGAAAAATCTCCAGTTGCTGTCACAAACATCATGCTGATTTATCTGTTCAAGCCATTCATAAAGGTTGTCCTTTGCATTATCATCGAGCGAATCCCACAGCTTATCCTTAGCAAAAAGAAGTCCGTACGCGACAGCCGCCATCTCCACGTACCGCTGGTCGCGGTCATGACATTCTCCCCAGTATCCGTCACTGTTCTTATCAGTACCGTCGATTAATCCGTTTATATATATTTTTTCAAAATTACCCGCGCTTTTACCGCCGCTCCACAACGGCACAAGTCCCCACAGCGGACGCGCAAACGCCTCCATATCGGCGGAAATATTTTCATACCACGCGCTATGCTGCGCAAACTCCGCCTTGCCGCCGTTATAATATTTTTCCAGCGGCGATATTATTGTCATCAGCTGTTCGCTGAAATATTTTTTATCATACATACCCGCGTCCCCCGTTTTTATATCATTATACCACTTATAACTAAAAAAGTAAACCTTTTGTATTGTAAACCTTATTTATTTTAACAGGTTGACAAATATGTTTTTTTATATTATACTAAATTCGACAAACAAAGGAGGTAATACTTATGAAAACAAAAACAATAATTATATGCGCTGTGTTTGCGGCAATTCTATCTATATTCTCGGTCATGACCATACCAATCGGACCGGTTCCGATTTCAATGAGTGTTTTCGGCGTTCTGCTGACAGCAATTATACTCGGTCCGAAAAAAGGAGCAATATCCGTAATTGTGTACATACTTCTCGGCGCTGTCGGACTGCCGGTATTTTCAGGCTTTAAAGGCGGCTTTCAGGTTCTTGCCGGACCGACAGGCGGTTATATATGGTCATATATATTTATGGCATTATTTGTAGGATTTATCGCGTCAAAGCCGCGTAAAAACAAGCTGCTTACAATATGTATATTATTTGTCTCATCAATTGCAGGTATAATTATATGCTACGGCGTCGGAACAGCTCAGTTTATGTTTGTTCAGCAGACAGACGTTATGAAGGCGCTTACATTATGTGTAATACCTTTTATTCCTTTTGATATTATAAAAGCAATTGCGGCGTCATTCATCGGATATTCAGTGCAAACAGCCCTAAAAAAATCGGGGGTTCTTATATAAAAAAGGCGGATTTAATCCGCCTCAGACTGTTAACAAATCGGTTAGACCGCGCGATGCTTTTTAGGGAGCGCGGGGGACGGCGCCACACTGTCAGACAGCAAAAATCTCTTGATTGATGACTAAAAGCCATTTTTCAAGAGATTTTTTGCGCAATATTTTGAGCTGAGCTATTTGCCGCGGCTTCTATACATAATTAAGACTGTGGTGTTGATGTTTCTTCAGAATTCTGCTGTGCGCCCTGAGTTTCTGTATCGTCCTCTTCCTGAGTTTCTGTATTAATTTCTGAATTAGCGCTCTGTTTCTCAGATTCAATTCTTTCCTCTTTCTGCTTCTTTTCAACAGTTTGTCTTACTTCACTCCATAGCGTATCGGCAGTCACCTCGTCGCCAAATCCGTAATACTCTTTGAACTCACTGAGATATTCCTCGCCGACATACGCGCCAACAGTTGCTTTGCCAATAGCTTCACCCCAAGGAGTTTCTTCCGTGACATCTTCAGGCAGCTTAAGAAATTCCTTAAGAGTGCTTACATCCATACCGTATGTCTCTGCCATTGTGCCAAACGGAATATTGTTATATGCCGCGCTTTCTGTTGTGTTCTTCGGCATATCCTCCGGAAGGTTATACTCTTTAAGGAAGTCCTCATATTCTATTCCGGCTTCTTCTGCAACCTCTCCCACTGTACGTCCGCTTACATCGGTATATCCCTGTCTGTTATACTTATTAAACAAATAACCTCTGAACAAGATTACCAATACGACAATCGCTATTACAACAACTGCTGCGGCTATTACAGCGATTATCGCGCCTTTATTTGTCTTTTTAGTCTGTTCCGGCACAGTTTCAGCATTATCTGCTGTCAAAGCCTCCGCTGCCGTTTCTTCCGCCGTTGCTTCCGCCGACTCCGCAACTGCCTCTACGGTTGTTTCCTCAACAGCTTCCGCTGTTTCTTCCGCTGTTTCCGCAACTGTTTCCGATGTTTCTTCCGTTGTCTCCGCTGCCTTTTCTTCCGTTGACTCCACAACTGATTCTACGGTTGTTTCCTCAACAGCTTCTGTTGTTTCTTCCGTTGTTTCTTCTACTGACTCCGTTGCTGTTTCTTCCGATGTTTCTTCCGCTGCCTTTTCTTCAACTGCTTCTTCGTTCAAATTTTTTTCTTCGTCCATTATAAAAACCTCCTGATATGAAATATTATTCAGCTGTATCTGCAGGAGCTTCTGTTGCCTCGGCGGCTTCATTCTGCTTTTCCTGCATGAGCTTTTCAAAATCTCCGTAAGGCATATCAGCTGTAACTTCATCACCCAACTGCGCCTTTATCTGATTAAATGTTTCCTCGCCAAGTACAGATATTACCGGAACCTGCGGCAGAAAATCCTTCCAAAGTGTATCCTTTGTAACCTTATCCTGCAATCCTGTGCCGTTAATCATCTCATCTGCGTCCTGACCGTTATACTTCGCATAGTTTTCAACAGTCATGTTGTCAAGCATTTCAGTTTCTGTTGTTTTCTTGCTGATTGTGTCACCAAGCGAAAGACCATACTGCGCAAGATAATCTTCAACGCTCATAGCCGACTGTTTTGCAAGGTACTCAACCGTTGCTTCCTTTTCACCGCTTGTAATAGCGTTTTCTTCCACGCTCTCCGATATTTTACCATATGTTGCGTACACCCCAATAGCGACAAACGCTATGACAACAACAGCAATAATCACGTTTACCAATTTATCAGCCTTAGATGCTTTCTTCTTTCCGCTTTCGTTCATAATCCCTATTCTCCTTTCATTTGTAGTTAAACGCAAAATACTGATTCATATTTTACATCATCTTATACAGTATACAACTTTACGTCAAAAAAATCAATATGTTTTTTATGAATTTTTTATTAAACCATCTATTTGACTTATTATCGATATAATATTATAATATATAAAAAGCTTACACAGGAGAAAACGATGAACTATAAAGAATCACTTGACTTCATACATTCGATACCAAAATTCCGTCGTCCGTTAGGAAACGCAAAACTTGAACAGCTGCTGAATTCCCTCGGCAGCCCGCAAAAAAAGCTGCGTTTTATACACATTGCGGGCACTAACGGCAAAGGCTCCGTATCCGCCATGACGGCGGAAATACTTAAAAGAAGCGGATACAAAACAGGCATGTTCACATCTCCGTTTCTCGAGGTATTTAATGAACGGATACGCATTAACGGTGAAAATATCAGCGACGCCGCGCTTTCGGATATTGCCACGCGCGTAAAAGATATAATGGAAGAAAACAAATTATTCGTATCGGAATTCGCATTCGTTACGGCAATGGCGTTTCTCTATTTTTATGAGCAAAAATGTGATTTTGTTGTACTTGAGGTCGGCATGGGCGGCAGACTTGACGCGACAAACGTAATTGATGAAAGTCTTGTGAGTGTCATATGCCAGATAGGTCTTGACCATACACAGTACCTTGGTGACACAGTGGAGGAAATCGCGCTTGAAAAATGCGGTATCATACGTGATAAAGGGACGGTTGTTCTATATCCGAATGACGCTGTACAGGATATAATTTTGCAGTATGCAAAAGATAAAAACGCAAAAATTACCGTTGCGGAAAAAGTCCGGATAACAAATAACGGATTTATATATAAAGGAAATGAATATCCCCTTTCCCTTAAAGGCACATATCAGCCGCAGAATGCGGCAGTGGTTATTGAAATAATAAACGCGTTACTTGAAAAGGGTATAAATATTCCCGATGCCGCGGTGATTGACGGACTTAACGGCACACACTGGGCAGCGCGTTTTGAATTTATCACCGACAGCATTATAATTGACGGAGGACATAATATTGACGGAATGCGCGCGCTAAAATCGTCATTAATCGCGTTAAAAAGGGATATTATCCTTGTTATGGCAATGATGGAGGACAAGGCATACGAAGATTGCATACGTGAAATCGCCCCAACCGCGGTAAAAATTATTGCCACCGAAATTGATATGCCACGCTGTCTGAAAGCGGAAAAACTTGCTGAAACAGCCCGAAGTATGAATGTGTCCGCAGCTGTAAATACTAATCCTTATGAAGCAGTTAAAGACGCAATCGGCATTTCGGATAATGCCGTCATCTGTATTTGCGGCTCACTGTTCCTCGCGGGAAAAATCCGCAATTTTTTTCATAAAAACTGAAAATAATGCTTGCAAATAATATTTGTATGTGTTATACTACATAATGGTATATTTTGTACCGCAAAATTTTAATAAGGAGGCAATCGGTAGTGAAAGAAGGAATTCATCCTGATTACAAGCAGACTACCATTACTTGTGCTTGCGGCGAGGTAATTGCGACAGGTTCAACAAAGGAAAATATCCAGGTTGAAATCTGCTCAAAGTGCCACCCATTCTTCACAGGTAAGCAGAAGCTTGTAGATACAGGCGGCAGAGTTGAAAAGTTCAACAGACGTTTCAACAGACAGTCAAAGCAGAACTGATTTTTCTGCGCACAAAATTTATTTTTTTAGTTTATAAGTTGAACCCATACCTTAGAAAACCGAATCACCAACGGTATCTCAGCATTGGGCGATAATTTATCATAGGAGGTGAAATTAATGACAAAGGAAAGAAAGCAGCAGATTATAGCTGAATTTGCTACTCACGAAGGCGATACAGGTTCTCCGGAAGTACAGGTTGCGCTTCTTACAGAGAGAATTAATCACCTTAACAACGAGCATCTTAACTTCCACAAGAAGGACCACCATTCAAGAAGAGGTCTTCTTATGATGGTTGGTAAAAGACGCGGTCTTATGAATTACCTTAAGAGTCAGGATATCGAAAGATATCGTGCCCTTGTCGCTAAGCTTGGTCTTAGAAAGTAATTTTATATTGTTTATAAGGCAAGCGGGGTTTTTCCCTGTTTGCCTATATATATTTATGGAGATATTT
>CAZWLT010000078.1:0-1457 GCA_964634915.1 uncultured Clostridium sp.
TTTATTACTACTAAAATTATAAATCCAATGCTGTTTATATGTCAATAGAAGTTATGGCAATGTAAATTTAATGTAATACAAAAGGCATGCCGAAGCATGCCTTATTTCGTGAATTAGTTTTCTTCAACCAATCTTTTTGTGTCAATAGCAATCATAAGCTCTTCGTTTGTAGGAATAACAAGAGTCTTAACAGATGCGTCTGCTGCCGAAATATCAACAGTTCCGCGTGTGTTGTTCTTATCCGCGTCAATCTTAATGCCCATGAAACCAAGACCGTCTGTAATGGCGGCTCTTGTCGCGGCGTCATTTTCACCAACGCCGGCTGTGAATACAACCGCGTCAATACCGCCCATTGCCGCCGCATATGCGCCAATGTCCTTCTTTACCTGATATGAGAACATATCAAGAGCAAGTTTTGCTCTCTCGTTGCCCTCATTGGCTGCCGCGGACAAATCTCTAAAGTCTGAAGAAACGCCTGATACGCCCTGTACACCGCTCTGCTTGTTCATCATTGAGTCAACATCCGCCGCGCTCATACCCTTCTGATTAATCAGATATGTAACAACCGCCGGATCCATTGAGCCTGTTCTTGTTCCCATCGGTACGCCGTCAAGCGGTGTGAAGCCCATTGATGTATCTACGCACTTGCCGCCGTCAACAGCTGAAATTGATGAGCCGTTACCAAGGTGGCATGTAACAATTTTAAGCTCCTCAGGCTTTTTACCAAGGAATTCAGCCGCTTTCTGCGCGACATACTTATGGCTTGTACCGTGGAAACCGTATTTTCTGATTCCGTCATTCTTATAGTAATCGTATGGAAGAGCATACATGTACGCCTTTGCCGGCATTGTCTGATGGAATGCCGTATCAAATACGCCAACCATTGGCACATTCGGCATAATCTTCTGACATGCCTTGATACCGATAATGTTCGGCGGGTTATGAAGCGGCGCAAGCGGCGTACACTTCTCAAGCGACTTCATAACAGCCTCTGTGATGATGTATGAATCAGCAAATTCTTCTCCGCCATGCACAACTCTGTGACCTACCGCTCCGATTTCATCCATTGACTTGATTACGCCGATTTTTTCGTCAATCAAGGCATCAATTACCATCTGGATTGCGTCGCCGTGATCCTTCATCGGCTTCTCAATTTTTGTCTTTTCACCCTTTAAAACATTTGTGTGCTGAAGGTTTGAACCCTCTATACCTATTCTCTCACAAAGTCCCTTTGCAAGAACCTGCTCGTTGTCCATGTCGATAAGCTGGTACTTCAATGATGAACTGCCCGCGTTTATTACTAATATTTTCATTGATTTATTTCCTTTCAATTTTATTTTTGTAGGTTACATTATGTTTAGCGTATTAAGCGTTAGATTGCGTGCATATCGGTTTTTCTCGGTTGCCGCCGCGTACGTTGGTACGCAAGGTGAGCGAAAAAGCCGAGAGGCGCGTGA
>CAZWLT010000078.1:1557-2777 GCA_964634915.1 uncultured Clostridium sp.
TTGCCGCCGCGTACGTTGGTACGCAAGGTGAGCGAAAAAGCCGAGAGGCGCGTGATATAACGCTTAATTTTGGGCTTGAACGGCTGTTATGGCAACAACCCCCGCAATATCCTCCGCAGTGCATCCTCTTGATAAGTCGTTTACAGGCTTTGCGATACCCTGTAAAATAGGACCGTACGCCTCGGCTTTTGCAAGTCTTTGAGTAAGCTTATAGCCGATGTTACCCGCGTTAAGGTCAGGAAAAATAAGCACGTTCGCGCTTCCCGCAACGTCTGATGAGGGAGCTTTCTGCTTTGCGACACTGTCTACAATAGCCGCGTCAAGCTGAAGTTCGCCGTCAAGTTTCAGCTCTGGAGCCTTTTCCTTTGCAAGCTTTGTGGCTTCCTGTACCTTGTCGACAAGCGGATTCTTTGCGCTGCCGTATGTAGAATATGAAAGCATTGCAACCTTTGGATCGTCGCCAATAAGCTGCTTGTATGACTCTGCCGATGAAATAGCAATTTCGCTCAGCTCGTCCGCTGTCGGATTCTGATTAAGTCCGCAGTCGCCGAAAATAAACGTTCCGTTATTACCGTATTCACAGTTCGGCACATTCATAATAAAGAACGCTGATACAAGTTTTGTTCCGGGAGCAGTTTTTAAAATCTGAAGCGACGGACGGATTGTATCCGCCGACGAATGAATCGCGCCTGAAACCATACCGTCTGCATCGCCCTGCTTAACCATCATTACCGCGTAATATGACGGGTCCTTGATTGTTTCGGCAGCCTGCTGCGGCGTTATACCCTTGTTCTTTCTGAGTTCATAGAATACATTTGCATATTCTTCATTCTTTGCGCTGTTTTCACTGTCAACAATTTCAATACCGTCAATGTCGATACCCTCCGCGGTGACAATCGTCTTTATTTTATCGGGATTACCTACAAGAATTACCTTCGCATAACCTTCCTTTTTGACTGTTTCAGCCGCTTTAAGAGTTCTTACTTCCTCCCCCTCCGCAAGCACGATTGTCTTGATATCATTTTTTGCTCTTTCCTTTAATTTGCCTATGAATGTACTCATTTCGCAAAAACTCCTTTATATTTATTTTACCAAATTTTATTATATACCTTTTTTGCCATATTTTCAAGTAATTATTACAAAAAAAAGACACAGGCGGAAATTTTTATCCGTTTGCCTGTGTCATACTGATTTATTTGTTTAACGCACTTATATTATAG
>CAZWLT010000078.1:2877-6793 GCA_964634915.1 uncultured Clostridium sp.
ATTAAACTCGCGGAATTTTACAATACCTCTACCGATTATATTCTCGGAATTACAGATATTCAAAAACCATATCCGAAAAAATGAGGACTGTCATACTATCGTTGACAGTCCTTTTCAATATCATGTATCTTATCGATTCTGCTTTGATGCCTGCCGCCCTGAAACCGCGCTTCAAGGAATGTATCAACAATCATGTCGGCAAGTCCTATTCCTGTGACGCGTCCTCCAAGGCATATTATATTTGCGTTATTGTGTTCTTTTGCCATTTTTGCGCTGAATACATTCGTGCATAACGCGGCTCTGATGCCGTGAAACTTATTCGCGGCCATTGAAATACCTATGCCTGTTCCGCAGATAAGTATTCCTCTCTCATATTCACCGCTTAAAACAGCCTCGCATACAGGCTTTGCGCAGTCGGGATAATCTACGCTATCCTCAGTATATGTACCAAAATCTTTGACCTCTATGCCCTGTTCCTTTAAATGCGCGATTATGTGTCCCTTTAGTTCAAAACCGCCGTGGTCACTGCCTATTGCTATCATGTTCATTTTTCTCCTTTTCTTCAAGCTCGCGTTCCGCTTGCGACTTCTTTATATAGTACGGATTCATCTCAAGATAAGATTGCGTTTCGCCATTTTTTGCCCTTTTCATCGCTATTGCCGCAACTGATGACGCTCTTGAATTAAGCGCTCCGCCATGCGGAAAAACCGCGTGTTCGCCAAGCTTTTCCTTTATATATTCACGATGCGCCGCCGCTCCGTCGCCAACAAAAATCGTATCAAGAAAATCCGCGCAGCCTGCGACACATTCCTCGATTGTTATGCCCTCAGGCTCGCCTATTTCCTTAAAGCCATCATCCCATATATAGGCGGCTGTGAATACATTATTTCTTCTTGCGTCCATTACCGGCACAATAATATGCTCGCCGTACGGCACATTGTACGCAAGCGCTTCAAGCGTGCCCACGCTCACAACCCTTTTACCCGCCGCGTGGGCAAGCGCCTTAATTGTCGCGACACCTATGCGAAGTCCCGTGAACGAGCCGGGTCCTACCGCCGCCGCGAACACGTCTATATCGTTAACCGTCAGTTCAAGGTCAGACAAAAGCTGCTCAATCATTGGCATTATCTTCTGTGAATGTGTTTTTTTATGATTCAGAATATACTCACCCAAAAGAAGCTCATCCTCCATAACCGCGGCTGTTGCCGCATTTGAGGACGTATCTACCGCAAGCACTCTCATTTATCCAACCTCCTTTATATCTATTGTTCTGTAATTCTCGCCCTTGTCATAATCCTTTGCAATTTCAATGTCATACCGCTTATCCGGAAGTATATCGTTTATGAGCTCGGGCCACTCTATTACGCTTACACCGTCGCCGTAAACATATTCTTCATAGCCTATCTCATACATTTCATCACTGTCAGCAATACGGTAAACATCAAAATGATACAGCGGCAAAGAGCCGTTGTATACATTTAATATTGTAAACGTCGGACTTGTTATGGGTTCATTAATTCCCAGTCCCTTCGCAAGTCCCTTCGCAAATGCCGTTTTCCCGACACCCAAATCGCCGTACACGCATATCACATCACCCTCTTTGAGAGTATTGGCAAACTCTGCGGCAATTTTTTGCGTGTCCTCATAGCTGTTTGAAATATATTTCATTTTACTTTCCTTAAAATAAACCTGTTATTTTTCCGTCCGCGTCCACGTCAATATTATTTGCCGCCGGTACTTTCGGCAGTCCCGGCATTACCATAATATTGCCTGTTTCAACAACGATAAACCCCGCGCCGTTTGATACGCGCACGTTGCTGACATTAACCTCAAAGTTTTTCGGTCTGCCAAGCAGTTTTGCATTGTCTGAAAGCGAATACTGCGTCTTTGCCATACATATCGGCTTCTTATCAAGACCTAATTCTTCAAGTTTTGCAATCTGCTTTGCGGCTTTGGCGCTGTATTTTACACCGCTTCCGCCATAAATCTTTGTTACGATTGCGTTTATCTTATCCTTAACAGACATATTCACGTCATATGCCGGCTTATAATCCGCCTTTTCATTTTCAATCGCGTTTATGACCTTCTTCGCAAGGTCAAGTCCGCCCTCGCCGCCTTTTGCGAACACCTCGCTCAATGAGCATGACGCGCCAAGCGCTCCGCATCGTTCAATTACTGTATTGAGTTCATCCGCGCTGTCCGTATCAAAACGATTTACCGCGACAACAACAGGTACTCCGAATGACTTCATATTTTCAATATGCTTTTCAAGATTTACTATACCCTTTTCAAGCGCCGCGACATTCGGTTCTTTAAGTTCTTCCTTTGCCGCGCCGCCGTTATACTTCAGCGCACGCACTGTCGCGACAATTACAACGGCATCAGGGCTGATACCCGCCATACGGCACTTGATATCCATAAACTTTTCCGCTCCAAGGTCGGCGCCAAAACCTGCCTCTGTAATTGTGTAGTCAGACAGCTTCATTGCAAGCTTTGTCGCCTGTACACTGTTACAGCCGTGCGCAATATTCGCAAATGGGCCGCCGTGAATAAAGCATGGCGTATATTCAAGAGTCTGCACAAGATTAGGCTTTATCGCGTCCTTCATAAGCGCCGCCATCGCTCCCTGCGCATTGAGGTCAGATGCCTTTACAGGCTCACCCTTCCTGTTATATCCGATTATAATTTCACCCAGTCTCTTTTTTAAGTCATCTATGTCTGACGCGAGACAAAGAATTGCCATAACCTCTGACGCGACAGTAATCATAAATCCGTCCTCGCGAGGCACGCCGTTTATCTTTCCGCCCATACCGACAACTATATTGCGAAGCGCTCTGTCGTTTGTGTCGACAACACGTTTCCATACTATGTTTGTTACGTCGATATCAAGCTCGTTACCCTGATGAATATGGTTATCAATCATTGCCGAAAGCAGGTTATTCGCCGCGGTTATCGCGTGCATATCGCCTGTAAAATGAAGATTGATATCCTCCATCGGCACAACCTGACTGTAACCGCCGCCGGCTGCGCCGCCTTTTATACCCATAACAGGTCCAAGCGACGGCTCGCGGAGCGCGAGAACACATTTCTTTCCCATTTTGGCGAGCGCGTCGCCAAGTCCGATTGTTGTTGTTGTCTTACCCTCGCCTGCCGGCGTGGGATTTATTGCTGTCACAAGAACAAGCTTGCCGTCCTTATTATCCTTCACTTTTTCCCAAAGCCGCGATGACATTTTAGCCTTATATTTTCCGTAATACTCTATATACTCCTCATCAATACCCAATGATGCCGCAATATCACGGATAGGTTTCATTTTTGCGTTTTGCGCAATCTCAATATCTGAAAGCATTGATAGTCCCCCTTGCAAAATTAGTCTCTCATCTCTGATAAATCCGTTATCGGGCAAAAACACACTATACAAACGGAAATAGAGCTGAACAGCATTATTAATTAATAACGCGTATATCCAGCTCTGCTATATCTTATATTATAATAATCAGTTATTATTGAAATATGTTCTGTCTTCACGAACTTTTCTCAAAAGAAGGTCCAGACGGTGTTCAGCGTCATTCAATATATCGTCAACATACTGGTCTGTGTCTGTTTTGATTTCGATTGACTTCTGCTGCGCGGCGTTCACAAGCTCATTTGCCTGTTCATACGCGCGCTTTGTTATCTCGTGCTCATCGATAAGCTGCATCTGGGTTTCTTCCGCATTCTTCTGGATTGCTTCAGCTCTGCTCTCAGCCTCCGAAAGAATTCTCTGTCTTTCTTCCTTAACCCACTTTGCTTCCTTTAGCTCGTCCGGGTATACAAGACGGATTTCCTGAATGTAGTCTAAAAGTTCATCCTTGTCAACCATAACTTTACCTGTAAGAGGCACAGCGGAAGCCTTATCAATAGTTTCCTCCAGCAT
>CAZWLT010000079.1:0-6741 GCA_964634915.1 uncultured Clostridium sp.
GTTCCCTTTTTCTGTTTTTCACAGGCATCATAATAGCTTTCGGGAGTACCTATATCAATACGCACTGCCTCGAACACATATGCGTATACGTCATTCTGTCCGATAAGCCACGGAATAAAATGCCCCGGCGCGTCGGGATTATTACCCTCGGCAAGATATTTATCAATAAGAGGAAGCGTTTCCTTTCTGTACAGATAGAACGGCGGCACTCCCAAATCCGACTTCGGATTTTCCGGCTTTTCTTCAAAACTCAATACCTTTCCGTCATCCGCCAGTTCAACAACTCCCATTGAGTGAAGGTCATTTTTATTCTCAATAGTATGCGCGCAAATCATGTCTGTATTTTTTTCGCGGTACATATCCGCAAAATTATTAAGAGAAAAATCAAAGATATTATCACTCGCCATAACAAGAATTTCATCATTGATATTCTCCGTATCGATAACATACTTGATATCGCCTATCGCGCCAAGTCTGTTATCATTATTTGTTGTATGGTCATTCAATACCTTTATATTTTTCGGACCGCTGTATGTCTTTGCCCAATCCAAAAAATGCGTATAGAATTTCTCATTTGTCACTATATAGATATTTTCAACGTCACTGACCTCGTCAATTTTGTCTGTTACCATTTCCAATATAGTTTTATCCCCTATTTTGAGAAGCGCCTTTGGCATATTCTCCGTAAGAGGATACAATCTTGTGGCATAACCTGCCGCCAGTAATACACACTGCATAGCTTTTCTCCTATTACTTATTCTCCAGCTTTTCAACAAGAGCCTTAATCTTATTTACGGGATCAAGAAGTCTTGAAATAGTTTCATCATGGTTAAGAGTGTCAATAAGAAGCGATATATACTTTGACATATCAACTTCACAATACCATTTACGGTTTGCAAGGTCGGGATTTCTGTATATAAGGTTAGTTGTGAAAATCTTGTCTATAATACCATTTTCAAAAGCATCGTCAAAGCACTTCAATCCGTTGCAGAACAGACCGAATGACGCAAATACAAATATTCTCTTTGCGCCCTGCTTTTTAAGATTTGTCGCAACGTCAATTACAGACTCGCCCGAAGAAATCATATCGTCTACAATGATAACGTCCATGCCGTTTACGTCACGTCCAAGATACTCATGGGCAACAATAGGATTTTTACCGTTTACAATTCTTGAATAGTCGCGTCTTTTGTAGAACATACCAAGGTCAAGCTGCAGCACTGATGAATAGTACATACATCTTGACATACCGCCCTCGTCAGGAGATATAACAATAGTATCAAATTTATTAAGAGCAATGTCAGGAACATTTCTTGTAAGCGCCTTTATCATCTGATAGGTAGCCTGTACATCATCAAAGCCGGAAAGGGGAATCGCGTTTGAAATTCTCGGGTCATGCGCGTCAAATGTGATAATATTGGCAACACCCATGTTCACAAGCTCCTGGAGCATAAGCGCGGCATCAAGCGATTCACGTCCGCTTCTTCTGTGCTGTCTGCCCTCATAAAGCATCGGCATAACAACCGTCACACGTCTCGCCTTGCCGCCCATTGCGGCGATAATTCTTTTAAGATCCTGATAATGGTCATCAGGACTCATGTGATTTTCTATTCCATATATATTGTAAGTAACACCATAGTTAAACACGTCGCAAATGATATATACGTCATGTCCTCTTACAGTTTCATCAATAACGCATTTACCCTCGCCCGTACCAAATCTCGGACATGTTACATGAGTAACATATGTTTCATAGTTTTCATATCCTCGAAACGCTTTAAGATATTCATCAATTTTCGCTGTAATCTCCTCGCAGCCCTTCATGCTGATGATACTCAGCTTACCGACTATCGGCGCTTCATCACTAATAAAATTGTTTGTCATGGTAATTCTCCTTCTTTAATTAAAAGAAACGTATGTATTTTACATATATTTTAAATATAACATATATTACCTACTTTTGCAAGTGACATAATTAAATTATTTTGAATGATTTTCGACAAAGATTTTGTTTATTATAGATACTTTTTTATAGCCGGTTAACATAACTACGCTGACTTTATATATTGTATAGTTATTCTACGAATATATATGAATATATCTGTCCAAAGAATTCATAATTTGTTCAAAAAATATTCATTGACTTTTTCTCGCAATCGAGTATAATAGTAAATGAAAGGTCAAAGAAAGTCAAAGTCAAAAAAAGAGGTGACGGCTTATGAAAATGAGTGACAGAATAGAAGCGTTTATAACCGAGCTTTTAAAAGAAGATTCGGATGAATGGCTGGAGCTTGGGCGAAACGAGCTCGCATCAATATTCGGCTGTGTCCCCTCTCAGATAAATTATGTTATATCAACACGTTTCAATCCGGAACACGGATACATCGTCGAATCAAGACGAGGCGGCGGCGGTTATCTGAGAATTAAACAAATAAAGTATTCGGACGGACTTTTGATGCAGACAATACGGCTTGTCGGCGACAGTATTGATGAAAAAAAGGCAAAGGCATATATATCAAACCTGACTCGTCAGAACGTAATTGACGAGACGCCGGCAAAGCTTATATTGGCAGCGGTATCGGACGCGTCGCTTGACATAGAACAGCCATTAAAAGATAAAATAAGGGCGGACATATTCAAGAATATGCTTGCCGCATTGAGTAATTAGGAGGTAATCATTATGTACGATTTATTTTCAGATTTTTTTGACGGCTTTGATTTATTCATGCAGCCGGTAAAGGTCAAGGAAGAAAAAAAATGTCCTGTATGCGGACATACCTATTCGGATTTTTGCAGAACAGGCAAAATCGGATGCAGCGAATGTTACAATGTATTCCGTTCGTCCATCGCGGAAACGTTAAGACGCGTTCAGCCGTCAATAACGCACACAGGCAAAATACCATCAAAATCAGGAGAAACTCTTAAACTTCGCAGGAAATATGAAACGTTAAAGCAAGAGCTTTCAGCCGCGGTTAAAAATGAGGACTATGAAACAGCAGCCAAGCTGCATAAGCAGATACGCGAAATTGAAAACGAGGTGAAAAAGTCATGATTTGGTATAAGAACAATAATTCAGACATAGTTGTTTCCACAAGAATACGTCTTGCGAGAAATCTTGATAAAACGCCTTTCCCGAATACCTTGAAGGATACAAAGGAAATAACGGAAAAAATTAAAAGCGCGATACTTGACAGTAATTCAACGCTTGCAAAGGATTTTGATTTTATAAATCTTGACAATACCTCACCGATACGCAAGCAGGCAATGGCGGAGGAACATCTTATAAGTCCCGTAATGTGCGAGGGCAAAGGCAAATCGGTACTCATAAGCAAGGATAAGACTATGAGCATCATGCTTATGGAGGAGGACCATATCCGTTTACAGATTATTAAAGACGGTTATGTGCTTGACGAGGCATATTCACTCGCAAGCAAGGTTGATGACGTAATTGAGGAAAATCTGAACTACGCATTTGACAATGATTTCGGATATCTTACAGCCTGTCCGACAAACACGGGCACAGGTATGAGAGCATCTGTTATGCTGCACCTTCCCGCCCTTACAATGACGGACAATATCTCAAGAGTCATTTCATCAGCCGGAAGTCTTGGTATTGAGGTGCGCGGGCTTTACGGCGAGGGTACAAAGGCTTACGGAAGTCTTTATCAGATTTCCAACAGAGTAACACTTGGTATTTCAGAAGAAAAATCGCTTGAAAAGCTTAAAAACATAGTTGACCAGGTGATTGAAATGGAAAACAAAGCGCGAAAGGCTCTTAGCGACAATAACTCAGACGCCCTTTCAGACAAGCTTTTCCGTTCATACGGTACACTGAAATATGCGCGCAGTATGTCATCCGCCGAAGCAAAATCATTGCTTTCGGATGTAATGCTCGGGCAGAATATGGGTATACTGCCAAGAGAGGGTAAAATAGCGCCGCTTGAATGTATGGTGAGCACAGAACCGGCGCTTCTGTGTAACGGTCAGGAAGCCTCACCAAATGAACGAGACAGAAAAAGAGCAGAATTTATAAGAGATAATATATAAAGGAGTTGATTATTATGTTATTCTCAAATTTCACAGAAAAAGCACGGATTTCAATCAGTGAAGCGCACGATGCCGCCACTGAAATGGGACACAACTATATCGGCAGTGAGCATCTTCTTCTCGGACTTATCAGAGAAGGCAGTGGAGTTGCCGCGAAAATACTTGAAAAAGGCGGTATTACATCAGAAAAGGTTACCGAAAAAATCAGCGAATATATCGGCACTGGCGCGCCGCTGCCTCAGCAGACAGAGCTGCCGCTTACACCGCGTTCAAAAAGACTTCTTGAAATGAGCGCGCTTGAAGCGCGCAGACTGAATCATAAGTATATCGGCACCGAGCATATACTTATGGCTATCATACGCGACGGCGACGGCGTTGCCGCAAAAATCCTGTTATCATCGGGAATAAACCTACAGGAATTCTATACCCAAACAGTTCGTTCAATCGAGGGCGATGTAGAAATTGAACAGCAGCAGAGCGCAAACGGCGGCTATACCCCGTCAGGCAATTCAAAAACCCCTACCCTTGACCAGTTCGGACGCGATTTCACCGCTATCGCAAGGGACGGCAAATTTGACCCTGTAATCGGACGCACAAAGGAAATCGAGCGCGTAACGCAGATACTTTCAAGACGTACGAAAAATAACCCTTGCCTTATCGGCGAGCCGGGTGTCGGCAAAACGGCGGTTATTGAGGGACTTGCGCAGAAAATTGCCGCCGGCGATGTGCCTGAGCCGCTAAAAACAAAACGGCTTGTATCCGTCGACCTGTCAAGCATGGTTGCCGGCGCAAAGTATCGCGGTGAATTTGAAGAGCGTCTGAAAAAGGTTATAAACGAGGTTCTTAATTCAAAGAATGTAATTCTGTTTATTGACGAGTTCCACACAATCGTCGGCGCAGGCAGCGCCGAAGGAAGTATAGACGCGTCAAACATTTTAAAGCCCTTCCTTGCCAGAGGCGAATTGCAGCTTATCGGCGCGACAACTCTCAAGGAATACAAGAAATATATCGAAAAAGACGCCGCGCTTGAAAGACGTTTCCAGCCTGTCACAGTCGGCGAGCCGACAGTGGAGGAAACAGTCGAAATCTTAAAGGGCATACGCGACAAATACGAGGCGCACCACAGTGTTACAATAACCGATGACGCGCTAATGGCGGCGGCAAAGCTGTCATCGAGATATATCACAGACCGTTTCCTGCCGGACAAGGCGATTGACCTTATCGATGAGGCGGCGTCAAAGAAACGTTTAGGTTCGCAGACAGAGCCGGACGAGCTTAAAGGAAAAGAGAAAAAGCTTGAAAAGCTGCTGTCTGAAAAACAAGAGGCAATCACTGCGCAAGACTACGAAAAAGCGGCAAAGATACGTGATGAAGAAAAGGCGTTAAAGGAAGAAGTTGACAAATTAAAGGCTGACTGGAAAGGCACAGGCTCATCCTCCGCGCTTGTTGTTGATGAAGACGACATCGCTGAAATTCTCGCGGACTGGACGCATATTCCCGCCGCAAAGCTCAAGGAAGAAGAAATGGAAAGACTTAAAAATCTGGAAAATACTCTTCATGCAAGAGTTATCGGTCAGAATGAGGCGGTAAGCGCCGTGGCAAAGGCTATAAAACGCGGCAGAGCCGGTCTTAAAGACCCGAAGCGTCCTATAGGCTCGTTCCTGTTTCTCGGACCTACGGGCGTCGGTAAAACAGAGCTTTCAAAGGCGCTTGCCGAATCAATGTTCGGCAGCGAAAACGCGCTTATCCGCGTTGATATGTCCGAGTACATGGAAAAACACGCCGTATCAAAGTTTATCGGTTCGCCTCCGGGATATGTAGGCTTTGAGGAGGGCGGTCAGCTTACCGAAAAAATAAGAAAACACCCTTATTCCGTAATACTTTTTGACGAAATCGAAAAGGCGCATCCGGACGTGTTCAACATCATGCTGCAAATTCTTGACGACGGTATTTTAACCGACGCGCAGGGCAGAAAAGTTGACTTCAAAAATACCGTTATTATCATGACGTCAAATCTCGGCGCAAAGGAAATACTCGGAAATATCTCATCAAAGCTCGGCTTCAGCAGCGGTGATGACGACAAAGATTTGTCCGAGCACGAAAAAATCAAGAAAAAGGTCATGGACGAGGTTAAACGCGCATTCAAGCCTGAGTTCCTGAACAGAATTGACGACATTATCGTATTTGACAGATTGAGTGAGGATAATATCAAAGACATAGCGAGACTTATGCTCAAATCACTTGAAGAACGTCTTGCCGCTAATGACATCACCGTCGCCTTTTCCGATGATGCCGTCAGCAAAATCGCAAAATCCGGCTTTGATGTTTCTTACGGCGCGAGACCGTTAAGACGCGCAATACAGAACGAAATTGAAGATATGCTTTCCGAGGAAATCATAGACGGAAAAATCAAAGAGGGCGACGCAATAACAGTAACCGTTAACGATGACAAATTCACAGTAACCAAATAAGCGCAATATCCATAATCCGCGGTTCATTTAATCAGCACAAATGAACCGCGGATTTGTTTTTGATTTATAAATTGGCGGACGAAAATTCGGCTTGCCATTTTGTTGACTTTTTAGCGGAAATATGATATATTTAATACTAAATATAATAGTGGTGCAGTATCCTAGTCAGTACGGCTTTTCGGAAAGCGGGCCTAAAAATCCGCCAAATGGCACATCGATGAAG
>CAZWLT010000080.1:0-6664 GCA_964634915.1 uncultured Clostridium sp.
GTACCGGGACATAGCAATAATAACGAATTAGTATTTAAGACTTCCAATGCGGCTGTGGAAGCATATATCCACTATTACAACTACTTATTAATCTTTTATTTTATATCCGACAGTGAAATTACATCGACAGTATCAGGAGTGTAATTGTGTTCCATAACGTCCACAAGAGCATTAACCGTATCAAGACTTGTCATGATGGACACATCACACTCGATTGCCGTACGTCTTATCTTAAAGCCGTCTGAATGAATATCGTTGCCCTTCTTCGGAATGTCTATAATAAGGTCAATCATACCGCTTCTGATAACATCCAGAACATTCGGCACACCCTCTGAAATCTTCTTTGCAACCTGTACGGGAATATTGTTATCTTCAAGCAGCTTTGCTGTTCCGGCGGTTGCAATAAACTTGCATCCGAGCTTTGCAAACTTCTGTGCGATTGGCAGGAAGTTGTCCTTGTCAAGGTCACGTACGGTAACAAGTATTGTTGAGCCGGACTTGGGAATTGTTGTTCCGGCAGCTGTAAAGCCCTTGTACATAGCCTCGTGGAAATTGTGACCGACACCAAGAACTTCACCCGTTGAACGCATTTCAGGACCAAGACTTACTTCAACCTGCGGCAGCTTTTCTGTTGAGAATACAGGCACCTTGATTGCGACTGTATTTGTCTGCGGCGCGATACCTGTTGAATAACCCATTTCTTTAAGAGTTTTGCCAAGCATGATGTTTGTCGCGATATCAATTACAGGCACGTTTGTAACCTTTGTGATATACGGAACGGTACGGCTTGAACGCGGGTTAACTTCAATGATGTAAAGCTCATCACGGAATTCGATAAACTGAATGTTTATCATGCCGATAACATTAAGCTCAAGCGCGATTCTGTATGTTACATCAACAATTTTGTCGACAATGTGCCGCGGCACATTCTGCGGAGGATAAATTGAAATTGAATCACCGCTGTGTACGCCGGCTCTTTCAAGATGCTCCATAATACCCGGTATAAGAACGTCAGTGCCGTCGCAAATTGCGTCAACCTCTATTTCGCGTCCGCCAAGATAACGGTCGATAAGAACAGGATTTTTCTTGTCTTTGATGAACGCGTCTGTAAGATAACGAACAAGGTCAATTTCGTTTCTTGTAATTTCCATACCCTGTCCGCCGAGAACGTATGAAGGACGCACAAGCAACGGATATTCAAGCCTGCTTGCTTCCTCAACACCTTCCTTAACGCTCCATACAGCCTTGCCCTTAGGACGCTTAATATCGAGTTTTTCAAGCATTTCGTCAAACTTTTCTCTGTCCTCCGCCTCGTCAATGTACTTGGGCTGTGTACCGAGTACGGGAACATTCATCTCGTCAAGGAAGTTGGCAAGCTTTATCGCCGTCTGACCGCCGAACTGCAATATTACGCCGTCCGGCTTTTCAAGAAGGATAATGTTGTAAACATCTTCTTCCGTAAGAGGCTCAAAATACAGCTTGTCGGATGTATCGAAGTCCGTGCTTACAGTTTCAGGATTGTTGTTGATTATAATTGTTTCAACGTCAGCCTTTTCAAGCGAAAGAACGCTGTGGACAGAGCAGTAGTCAAATTCGATACCCTGACCTATTCTGATAGGACCTGAACCGATAACGATAACCTTCTTTTTGTCAGAAGGGAATGACTCTGTTGTTTCGTCATATGTTGAGTAGTAATAAGGTGAAACAGCCTCGAATTCACCGGCGCAGGTATCAACCATTTTATAAACAGGAGTGATACCAAGCATGCTGCGAAGATTGAATACTTCATCCGCGCTGCAGCCGATAAGCTCTGCGATGCCCTTGTCCGAAAAGCCCATTTTCTTGTACTTTTTAAGCATATCGTAGTTAAGATCTGTCAGCTTATACTGCTTTATTTCTTCTTCCGCGTCAACGATATTCTTTATCTTCTGAAGGAAGAACGGATCCATGCCTGTGATGTCGGCAAGCTTTTCCATGTTGTAATTTCTGCGGATAAGCTCGGCAAGATCGAACAGTCTTTCATCATCGGGAATGATAACCCGCTGTTTAAGCTCAACGGTTGTACGCTGCTTTGACGACTTTCTTTCAAGAGTATACTGTTTGATTTCAAGCGAGCGAATACCCTTTAAAAGCGACGCTTCAAGAGTGTTGCCGATAGCCATGATTTCACCTGTTGCCATCATCTTTGTGCCAAGGTTTCTCTTTGCTCCGAAGAATTTGTCAAAAGGCCACTTGGGAATTTTTGTTACAATATAGTCGATAGCCGGCTCAAAGCACGCGAAAGTCTTGCCTGTTACGGCATTTTTTATTTCGTCAAGATTATATCCGAGCGCAATCTTAGCGGCAATTTTGGCGATAGGGTAGCCTGTCGCCTTTGACGCAAGAGCCGATGAACGGCTCACGCGAGGGTTAATCTCTATAACAGCATAGTTAAAACTTTCAGGGTCAAGCGCAAACTGTACATTACAGCCGCCCTTGATTTCGATTGAGTTGATGATATCAATAGCAGCCTTGCGGAGCATCTGATATTCCTTGTCTGCGAGAGTAAGCGCGGGAGCGACAACAATTGAGTCACCCGTGTGGACACCTACAGGGTCAATGTTTTCCATTGAGCAGACTGTGATACAGTTGCCGGCGCCGTCACGCATAACCTCAAATTCGATTTCCTTCCAGCCCTTTATAGACTTTTCAAGAAGAACCTGTCCGACGCGTGAAAGATGAAGTCCCTGTGAAAGGATAGTTTCAAGCTGCTGCGGATTTTCCGCGATACCGCCGCCTGTACCGCCAAGCGTATAAGCCGGACGAACGATAACGGGGTAGCCTATCTGCTTTGCGAATGTAAGACCTGATTCAAGGTCGGTTACGATTTCAGACGGAGCAATCGGCTGATTTGTACGTTCCATAAGACGCTTAAAGCTGTCACGGTCCTCGCCTTCTTTAATTGAGGGAATTGAAGTACCGATAACCTTCATATTGTATTTGTCGAACACGCCCTTGTCATAAAGCTCACAGGCAAGGTTCAGTCCCGTCTGACCGCCCATACCGGCGATTATCGAGTCGGGACGTTCTTTCTGTATGATTTTTTCGACGTATTCCGCAGTAAGAGGCTCGATATATGTATGAGTTGCCATACCTCTGTCAGTCATGATTGTAGCCGGATTTGAGTTTACAAGAACAACGTCAATACCCTCGTCCTTGATTGCCTGACAAGCCTGCGTGCCTGAATAGTCAAATTCAGCAGCCTGTCCTATAACGATAGGACCCGAGCCTATAACAAGAACTTTCTTAATACTCTTATCTAAAGGCATTTTACTTTACCTCCTTTAAAAATCTGTCAAACAGCCAGCCTGTATCAAGCGGACCGGGCGCTGCTTCGGGGTGGAACTGGACACTCTGAATCGGAAGCGATTTGTGTCTGATACCCTCGCAGGTGCCGTCGTTTACGTTTATAAATGTTTCCTCAACCTCGTCAGGATAGTCGGAAACAATATAGTTGTGGTTCTGGCTTGTGATGAACACGCTGCCTGTCTTTAAATCCTTAACAGGGTGGTTTCCGCCGTGATGACCGAACTTTAATTTCTTTGTTTTGCAGCCAAGCGCGAGACCGATAATCTGATGTCCCATACAGATGCCGTATATAGGATATTTTCCTATTAACCGCTTTACCGTGTCAACAGTGCCCGGCGCGTCAAGCGGGTCGCCTGGACCGTTTGAAAGGAATATAAGGTCGGGGCTTATCTCCTCAATCTTTTGAGATGGCGTGTCGGCAGGGAAGACAGTAAGTTTACAATCTCTCTTTATAAGGTCGCGGACGATGCCCTGCTTTGCGCCCATGTCTATAAACGCGATGTGTAATCTGCCTGTTTCGTTTAATGTATATACTTCCTTTGAGGTTGTATCCATAATAACATTTGAGTTATCAAGTGAATCCATCAGTATTTTTATATCGTTGTCACTCGGGTCGCCCTGCATGATAACACCATTCATTGTACCGGTCTCGCGAATAACTTTTGTCAGCGCTCTTGTGTCGATACCCTCAAGACCGACAACACCCTGCTGACGAAGAAAATCGTCAAGATTCATTTCGTTTCTGAAGTTTGACGGGAAATCGCACTTTTCTCTGACAACGAATGCTTTAAGATTAGTATGCTTTGCCTCCATATCCTCAAGATTGATACCATAGTTACCGATAAGGGGGAATGTCATAGTAACAATCTGTCCCGCAAAAGACGGATCGGTAAGGGTTTCCTGGTAGCCTGTCATACCGGTTGTAAACACAACCTCGCCGACGATATTCTTTTGCGCGCCGAAAAGCGTTCCCGAAAAACGCATACCGTTTTCCAAAATAAGCTGTCCTTTCATAATAAATCTCCTTCCGTATAAAGCTCCTTCCGTGTAATTAGACCCGATAAGTCCAAAAAAAAAGACAATGAATAAATTACATTGTCAATTACTTTTAAAAAATGAAAATAGAAATAAAGGGGAAACAGAATACCCTTTGCCCGCGTGTATTAAATTTGTACCTTTAAGGCTCAACATGCTGCTTACGCTCCTTCACTTATTTGTATTATTGTATCACTAAGTAAGGATTTTGTCAATATATCGTGCGTAATTTACGGAAATATGTCAAGGTTTGTATAAATTTTCTAAAAGAATATCTAAGGGAGAGTGATAGTTTGGTATTGTTGGCTGAATTTAAAAAAAGCTATTGACAAAACAAAACAGTGAGAGTATAATAACAGCATAGCAGATGAACGAGCACAAAGACGTGTTTGCGCAGGTAAACCTGAGCGGACGCGTTTTTTTATTTTATCGTTCGTCAAAATAAGTTTTATAATTAAGCACAAGGGCGTGTTTACCGTTTGATTGACGGCAGACGCGTCTTTTTGTTTAAGAGAAAGGGGAATGTGTCATGGCTGAAATGACAAAAATTGAAATTATCACAAGACAGAGCAAGCTCGAAGAATTAAAGACAGCGCTCAATGAAATCGGCATCAATGGTATGACGGTTACTAATGTAATGGGATATGGTGTACAGAAAGGACAAAAGCACCAGTACAGAGGCGTTGAATACAGTGTTGACCTTTTGCCGAAGGTAAAGGTTGAAATGGTTGTATGCACAGTTCCGGTTGAGGACGTTGTGAATACGGCGGTGGCTGTTTTGAGAACCGGAGAAATCGGTGACGGTAAGATTTTCATTTCGCCCGTATCAAGAGTAATCAAGGTAAGAACAGGCGAAGAAGACAGGGAAGCCTTATTATAAGAAAAAAGGGTATTTTAAAGGAGTGATTTATTATGGGTACAGAATTTTTGGCAACGGCGGTAAACTGCTTCTGGCTATTCTTCGGAGGCGTTCTGGTGTTCTTTATGCAGACAGGCTTTACAATGGTTGAGGCCGGCTTTACGAGAAGTAAAAACACAGGCAACATTATTATGAAGAACATTGTGGACTTTATGTTCGGTTCAATTATCTACTGGCTTATCGGATACGGAATTATGTACGGCGAGGGCAACGGTTTCATCGGAATACCTTTCGGCGATATGTTTATGAACGGTTTGTCAGGCGCGGAAAATGTGGATTACACAGCATTGTTCTTCCAGACGGTGTTCTGCGCGACGTCCGCGACAATCGTTTCGGGCGCGGTTGCCGGCAGAACGGATTTCCGCGCATATTGTATATACAGCGCGGCGATTTCATTGTTCATTTATCCAATCGCAGGTCATTGGGTATGGGGCGGCGGCTGGCTAAGCGAGCTTGGTTTCCACGATTTCGCGGGCAGCGCAATCGTACATATGCTTGGCGGTACGATTTCATTTGTCGGCGCCGCTATCCTCGGTCCGAGAATTGGCAAGTATACAAAGGACGGCAAGGCAAACGCTATTCCGGGTCACAACATCCTTATCGGCGCGCTTGGCGTGCTTATCCTATGGGTGGGTTGGTTTGGATTCAATCCGGCATCATCGGGTTCGCTTGTTGAGGTTGCGGATGACGGAAGCGTAATTTCAGCAATCTCCACAGCAGTTGCGTCAAAGGTATTTATCACAACAAATCTTGCGGCTTGCGCCGCGGCTATCACATCCATGTTCTTCACATGGTTCCGCTATGGCAAGCCTGATGTTTCAATGACCTTGAACGGTATCCTTGGCGGACTTGTTGCAATCACAGCGTCATGTGATGTGGTTTCACCGCTTGCGTCAGTAATAATCGGTGTTGTCGGCGGTGTGCTTATGTGCCTTGCGATTCCGTTTATCGACGCGAAGCTGAAGGTTGATGACCCTGTCGGCGCAATCAGTGTTCACGGTGTATGCGGACTTTGGGGAACAATTGCGGTCGGCTTGTTCGCGAGCGACCCCGCATTGCTTGGCGACGAATTTCTTCCTGGCTTGTTTGCCGGCGGCGGATTTACGGCGCTTGGAGTGCAGGCGCTTGGCGCGATTGCGCTTATGGCATGGGCGGCGGCAGTCGGCGGCTTGATGTTCTTCATTCTCAAGAAGGCGGGAATTCTGCGCGCTAAGCCGCAGGATGAAGTCAAGGGTCTTGACTCAACAGAGCATGGTCTTGCATCGGCATATCCTGACTTTGTAAAGTCATATAATGAAAATATCGGTTAATCTCTTTCCCAAAAGGATTAATATATACCCCCTCGGAGGACTACTTTGGTAG
>CAZWLT010000081.1:0-6553 GCA_964634915.1 uncultured Clostridium sp.
GGACTGAATTCGGTGGAAATTAAAATATCGAAAAATATAAAACCGAATAAAAACAGTCTGTACGAATTTCTGATTAAAATTTGGGGATACATAAAAGCGTTTTTTATACCAATCGGACGCAGGATAATTGTTCCGTTCGGATGGATTTGGGATAAGCTGTGCGGGAACAAGAAATTTGCGCGTTTTGTATATGTCGGAGTCCCCGCCGGAAGAAGAAAAGTACGGACGTTTGTAAAAATGCATCGTAATAAGATTACAATTTCTGTTCTGACAGTAATTGTATTATCCGCGGTGCTTCTTTGCGTGAATTTGAAAAATACTGATAACGCGGAATACTATGCCGACGGCGACGACAGTGTGAATTTCGGAATGGTGCTGCAGCACTACTCGACATTTGACCATAGCGAAAAGACACATATAGCGGTTCATCTGAACTGGGATGACGGCGCGGTGGATCTTAATAATGGTATCGCAGAGGCGAAGCTTAAAGCGAAGGTATTTCCGATAAATCTTGAAAAACAGGAGATAGAATGGTCATCTTCCGATGAAAATATCGCGACTATTGATAAAGACGGCACAATAAAGGCGGTAAATCCCGGCAAGGTTGTATTTACGGCAAAGCTTGCAAACTATAAATGCGCGTCGAGAGCGAAGCTGGAAGTAAGACAGCCCGTTACGGGAATATTCATGCCGACAAGCACGATTACTCTTTATACAAATGGCGCAAGCCGGCTGCTGACAGCGAGAGTTTTTCCGGAAAATGCCTCGGATAATACCGTAAAATGGCAGTCGAAGAATACGAAGATTGCGAAAGTGGATAATGACGGTAATGTAAAGCCGGTTAGCGTCGGTATGACGGAAATTGTCGCGACAACGGAAGATGGCGGCTTTGAAGGCAAATGCTTTGTTTCAGTTGTAGAACCGGCGGTTGACGTGGAAAATATCACGCTTCAGAATAAGGATGATATGAAAATAGCGGTAGGCTCCAATGTAAACGCCGTTGTTACAATTTCACCGTCAAACGCGAGAAACAAGACTCTTAAATGGTCAAGCGAAAACGAGGAGATTGCAGCTGTAAGCCAGACGGGACGTATAAGAGGCGCGGGCGTGGGAAGCACAAATATCACGGTTACAAGCGTAAACGGTAAAAAACTGGTGTTTGCGGTAGAGGTCACAGCGTCGGATGAAAAAGATCCGTTCAATCTAAACAGCGAAATTGATGAATTACAGACAGAAGGAACCGTGACATATACTCCTTATGACGTGACGTTCCCGCAGGCTGTCAGAATACATATGATGCAGAATCCGCCGCCTAAGATATGGACGTCGGGAGGTAATATAACGGCGTCTGAGGCACAGACTGCCGAGTATATGAATCCTAATAATTACTACACCGACGCGTATAAGTATCAGTTCCTTGATTTGTCGAGACCGAATAATGTAAGCGAGGAAGCGCTGAACAATTATCTTGCCGATAAGGGCGTTCTTCGCGGAATGGGCGCCGCGTTTATTGAGGCTGCAAAGGAATATAACGTAAGTGAAGTATATCTTGCGGCGCATGCGTGTCTTGAATCCGGCAACGGTACGTCACAGCTTGCAAGCGGTATTTCAGTAAACGGAACAACGGTTTATAATGTTTATGGTATCAATGCGTATGACGGCAGCGAATCATCGAGCGGTTCCGCAAGGGCATACGCAGAGGGCTGGACGAGTGTTGAAAAAGCGATAATAGGCGGCGCCAAGTGGATAAGCGAGCATTATATAAACAGCGCCGATGGCAGACAGAATACATTGTACAAAATGCGTTGGAACCCTGAAAATCCGGGCGAACATGAATATGCGACAGATATCGGATGGGCGGTTAAGCAGGCTGTCAGCATTGAAAAGATATTCTCATCCTTCTCCGACGCGACACTGTCATTTGATGTGCCTGTTTACAGCGGACAAATACCTCCGACTGTAAGCATGGATTAATAAATTTGTTTGAACGGTCTGATAAGGTGGTATATATATTTTAAAACGCGTACAACAGGGGATTTTGTAAATGAAAGATATTTCAATAAAAAAGGCGGCGGCGATAAATGCGTCCGCGAGCTATATATGCGTGCTTCTGCAGCTTGTATTTAACGGTATACTCGCGCGCATACTTTCTCCGGAGGACTATGGAATTGTGGCGGTTATAAGCGTGTTTACAACGTTTTTTACCGTCATGTCAAACATGGGCATCGGTCCCGCGATAATACAGAATAAGGAGCTGACAGAAGACGATATAAGCAATATATTTTCATTTAACTTCTATGTGGCGATAGCGACCGCGCTGATTTTTATCGTGTTCTCCGTACCGCTGTCAAGGTTTTATGAAAATCATATATATATCGCAATCGGGTCATTGCTTGCGATTTCGCTGTTTTTCCATACGATGAATATTGTTCCGCATTCGTATCTGCTGAAACAGAAAAGATTTATGTCAATAGGTATAAGAATGGTTGTTGTCACCGTGGTAAGCTACGGCATAGCAATTGTGCTTGCGGCTCTGGGATACAGATATTACGCGCTTGTATGGCAGGCTATTGTGTTCGCGATAGCGTCATTTTTGTGGAATTACTGCACAATAAGGATTAAACTTAAAATTAAATTCAAATTTTCAAGCGTAAAGAAGATTCTATCCTTTTCGGTTTTTCAGATGGGATACAGTGTTATCAATTATTTTGCGAAAAACATTGATAATCTTGTAATCGGCAAATTCATAGGCGACAGCGCGCTGGGGTATTATGACAAGGCATATAAAGTCACGCTTTATCCGCAGAATAATCTGACGAATGTAATCACACCGGCGCTTCATCCGATTTTGTCAGTGCATCAGAATGACAAGGAATATATTTATAAGAAATATATGAATATTGTCAAGATACTTTCGCTGCTTGGAATGTTTATAGGAATATATTGCCATTTTGCTTCCGAAGAAGTGATAGGAATTCTGTTCGGAAATCAATGGGAAGCGTCAGTGCCGTGTATTGCGCTGCTCAGCCTTTCGATATGGGCGCAGGTTGTCACAGCAAGCGCGCAGTCTATTTTTCAAAGCGCGGGTAATCCGAAGAATATGTTTATATCCGGACTTATTACGGTTTTCATGACTGCGTCGGCAATTATTGCGGGAGTATGTACGGGTGATATTGTAAAGATTTCGCTGTATCTGACGATTGCGTTTAATCTGAGCTTCTTTGTTACATATTATTTTCTCGTAAAGATGACTCTCGGTATGAGCTACATCGGCTTTTTGAAAAGCTTTATCCCTGATTTGTGCATAGCTGTGATTGTCGCGGCGGCAGGATTCGCGTCAAGACTTATCATTGTTGACAATATCCTTATAAGCGCGATAGTCAAGGGGTTGTGCATGGGAGCGGCGTATATAGCCGGACTTCTGATATTCAAACAGCACAAAATTCTTCTTTCATTTTTTAGGAGATAATATAACAGCCGCCTTCGTAATATATATTATGGAGGTGGTTTTTATGTTTCGTGGCTATAATCTGCGTCAGAAGGAAGTGGCAAATATTCGTACTGCCGAAAGACTGGGGTATATACGCGATGTGGAGATAAGTGAAAGCACGGGAAATGTGGAGGCGATTATTGTACAGCGGCACGGGTGTTTTATAAGAAGATTGTTCGGAGGCGGCGAGATAGTCATTCCGTGGAGCGCCATTGAGGCAGTGGGCGAAGATCTTGTTCTTGTACGTTTTTTTGACACGGAAGCGGAAAAATTGACTTGAAAATTTATGATGTATAAGGTATAATAAAGAAGTAAATAAATATAAAGATTGGAGAATTACATAATGAAGTGTCCATATTGCGGATTTGCCGAGAGTAAGGTTATTGATTCAAGACCAACAGATGAAAGCAATTCAATAAGAAGAAGACGCGAGTGCCTGAAGTGTCAGAAACGTTTTACAACTTATGAGAAGCTGGAAGCAATTTCGCTTGTTGTTGTTAAGAAAGACCAGTCGCGTCAGCCGTATGACAGAGGAAAGATTTTGAAAGGAATTATTACAGCCTGTGAAAAGCGTCCTATTTCTCTTACGCAGATGGAACAGATCGCGGACGATATCGAGAGTGAATTGTATCAGTCAATGGCTCGTGAATTTGACAGCACGCTTATCGGCGAAAAGGTTATGGAAAAGCTGAAGCGGCTGGATGAGGTTGCGTATGTGCGTTTTGCGTCTGTATATAAGAGCTTTGACAATATTGAAACTTTCATGGCTGAGCTTCAGGGACTTATAAATGACAGATAAATTAAAAATAGACTTACACACGCATTCAACCGCGTCAGACGGTACCCTGTCACCGCGTGAAGTGGCAAAAACGGCTAAAGAAAACGGACTTTGCGCAATATCGCTTACCGACCATGATACAACGGACGGACTTGAGGAATTTCACGATGAATGCCGCAGGCTTGGTATAGAGGGCATATCGGGAGTTGAAATAAGCGCGAGATACAAAACCGAAATGCACATTGTCGGACTTTTTGTGGACGAAAATGACAGTATTCTTAAAGATAAACTGTACCGTCTGCGCAGCGGACGCGAGGCGCGTAACCGTGAAATGCTTTCACTGCTGGAGAAACATGGATTTGATGTGACAGAGCGGGATATCATTTTACAGAAGGACGGCGCGACCCTTGCCAACACAGGCAGGTCACACATAGCGAATGTTATGGTGCAGAAGGGGTATGTAAAGGATAAGAACGAGGCATTTGCCAAATATCTTAAAAAGGGTAATTGCTGCTATGTTGAACGTATAACATACTCGCCGCGGGAAAGTATTGAAATTATAAAAAATGCCGGCGGATGCGCAATTCTTGCTCATCCGGTATTTATATCGGAGGATTATGATGAATTGTATAATCTTCTAAGGGAGCTTAGGTCATACGGACTTGACGGTGCTGAGCGCTTTTATAACTGCTACACTGAAAAATTTTCAAATATGATTTCTGAAATATGTAAAAAACTCGGACTTGTTGAGTCGGGCGGCAGTGATTTTCACGGCGCGAACAAACCCGATGTGCAGCTTGGCAAAGTTACGTCAGGATATGTACCGTACAGTGTATTACGTAAAATAAAGGAGAGAAGGGGTCTATAGGTTGAACCTTAGACCCTTTAATTGTATAATGAGAGGTTTGATATAAATGGGAAGAACAATAGCGGCAATTTCAACACCTGTCGGCACAGGCGGCATAGCTGTTATAAGAATAAGCGGCGATGACGCGGTATCGGTTGCGGACAAGGTGTTTTCCGGCAGAGATAAGCTTTCGGAATGTGAAACACACACCGTACATTACGGATTTATAAAGGATGACAAGGGTGAAAAGGTGGACGAGGCGCTTGTAACAGTTATGAGAGCGCCGAGAACATTTACAAAAGAGGATGTTGTTGAAATAAGCACGCACGGCGGAATTACAGTCTCAAGGGCGGCGCTCAATGCCGTTATACGCGCCGGCGCGTACCCTGCCGAGCCGGGCGAGTTTACAAAACGCGCATTCCTGAACGGAAGAATAGATTTGTCGCAGGCGGAGGCGGTAATTGATATAATTAATTCGACAAACGACCTTGCGCAGCGTAACGCGCTTTCACAGCTTGAGGGTTCGCTTTCAAAGGAGATACAAAATGTGCGTTCATCGCTTGTACATCTTGCGGCACAGATGCAGGTGACAATAGATTATCCCGATGAGGATCTTGAAGATATAACAACAGCCGATATAAGAAAAATATCGCGGGATTGCCAAAATAAGGTGGACAGGCTGCTCGAAACGGCTGACAGCGGTAAAATTCTGCGTGACGGTATAAAAACCGCGATTGTCGGCAAACCGAACGTCGGCAAATCGTCACTGCTTAATTCGCTTGCAAGGGAGGAGCGCGCGATTGTAACCGATATCGCCGGAACGACCCGTGATGTGATTGAAGAATATATAAATCTCGGCGGTATACCGCTTATACTCACAGACACAGCCGGAATACGCGAAACAGACGATACCGTTGAAAGAATAGGTGTTGAAAAGTCGAAGAAATCCATTAATGAGGCGGACCTTGTAATAGTAATGATAGACGGCAGCAGTTTTTTTGATGATGAAGACATTGAGGTTCTCAACGCGACAATGAATAAGAAACGCATAGTTCTTATCAATAAAACCGACCTTGGACAGAGCAAATACGTTGAAGCCGTTAAGAATAAGGCTAAGGGCAGCGTTGTGTTGGAGGTGAGCGCCGTAACGGGTATGGGACTTGAGGAGCTTGCGGAGGAAATACGCAGGATATACCGTATCGGTGAAATTTCAAAATCACAGGGCAGCGTTATAACGAATATGCGCCACAAAACAGCGCTTATAAAAGCCGAAGAAGCGTTGGGCAGGGTTGTTGAGACTATAGACATGAATATGCCGTCCGATATTGCGTCGATTGATATCAACATCGCGATTGACGCGCTTGGCGAAATAACGGGCGAAACAGTATCGGATGACATTGTAAACGCGATATTCCATGAATTCTGCGTGGGGAAATAA
>CAZWLT010000082.1:0-6454 GCA_964634915.1 uncultured Clostridium sp.
TTATAACTCATATTATTCCAATACGTATACAACGCAGCTTCTTCTGCCGAAAGAACTTGCGTCTGTCGGATAACAAAGGTCAATTTTATTACCTTTTATCGCGCCGCCTGTATCTTCGGCGCTTGCGACGCCATATGACCATGAACCGTCCGCTGATGTTACATATACTTTTGAACCAAGCGGAATTACTCCCGGGTCAACAGCAACTATGCCGTATTTAAGCGGATTACCCATCGCGCTTGTTGTGCCTCCGCCGTTTTCAAGCGGTGATGTTGAATATGCGGTTGCGGTCATTGTAATTTTCTTCTTATACTTATAACCGTTCACACTGCCGCCGTTATCATCAACCTCTGATTTTGTATTATTTGAATTTGAAACATTTTGGGAAGCCGTCTGGGCTGTTCCTCTCGCAATAACCTTATTTCTCGGCTCAACCGTAACAACCTCGCTTGTTGTTTCTCTCGCGGATTCCTCGCCATTCTGATATGTAACCTTGTGCTGAATTTCCTTTATGCCGTCCTCGCCTTCGTCAACAACTCTTTCCTGACCCTTCGGCAAGTCCGGATCATCCACATAGTCAATGCCGCGTCCGATTACCTCAGTTGTGACCTCGTCTATACGGCTTACGGACACAAGCTCAATAGTATTTCCGTCAGAGGTTATCCGGTCCAATTCACCCGGTATATAACCGGCTTCAACCAAAGCGTCTGTAACATCCGCTTTTGTGACAGTTGCCATTTCCTCATAATCTCCCACTTTAATCTTAACACGCTTTCCGCGCTTAATAACAATATCATCATTGTCGGCAACCTCTTTATCCGCCGGCACATTTATCCTGTCCGTTTCTCCAATGTCAAGTCCGTTATCCGCAAGAACCTCCTCAACATTATCACGTCTTGTTTTTACCGTTTGCGTTTCATTAAGACCTGTAAACTCATTAATTTCAGTTATTGTTATTTCTTTTGCGGAAACATTATAAACTGTTCCGAGCGTTACGGTAATCAACGTGACAAGCAATACAAGTACAGATATTCTCTTTCTGCGCTTTGCCCTCATCTTTGCCTGTTGTTTTTCCGCGCGTTTTTTACGCATCTCAGCGATAATTTCACGTTTTGCATTTTCTTGTGTAGTCATAAAAAGTTAAACCCCTTTCATTACTTATCGGTTAGTATACTACAGAAATGTTACAATGTCAATAGTTTTGTTACATTTTTATTACAAATATTTCTTAAATGTTGCAAAACCGGCGGACTATTTGTACATATTTCCATATATTACTATTTATATGCACAAAATTTACATTTTATTACATGAATTACAGATGTATATGAATTCATATATGCGGAAATAATAGGAAAAATAATAAAAACGGAGTTGTTAAAGTGAAAGAATTGACAAAAAAAGTTGTAATACTGGATAATTTTGCCTCGCCATATGTCAGTCAGGCAATTATTGTTTTGAAGGACTATAACCCCAAGCTTGAGGATAAGGCGATAGCCGACGCCGAGATGATTGTGAGTAAATATATCGAAAAGATGAAACAAAACGGACAGCCTCAATCGACTGTCCGCAAAAAAGGAAGATTTATAAAATTTTTTATCGGTTTAGTTCTTACAGCCGCGATATGCGGCGCTGTATGGTATTTTCATTAAGCAAATTCGGAATCAATATAGCTTATATATTCTTCATATTTCTTCAATGCCGATGAGGACGCGTCATATGTAAAATCATAATAAACCAAAAGTCCGTTTCTTACGATACACTTTCTGTGATAAACCTTACCGTTAACAGTAGCGGTTACAGAATACCAGTCGCTTCCTCCGCGCATTACAGGATTGTCATCCGCGCCAATCTGCGTTATATATTCTTTCATGAGGTCTTTAGGCTCACCGGTCTTTGCCTCCTGTATGACCGTCATAGACGCGCCGCCGAGAGAATCTGTTATATTCAGCTTTTCGGTACCGGACGACGCGGCTGTTGACATCGTATTCGCATGGAATGATGAGGGATACGGACATGTGATATTGCCCACTTTAATCTCCGAATATCCGTCCTTTAATGACGCTGACGATGTCGGTACCGCTGTTGATAAAGGCGCTGAAGACGCGCTTATATTATTATTTAAAGGTGACGCTGTTTCCTTCGCGGCATTTGTTTTATTGGTGTTATCAGGGAATATGTTATATCCTATTATAACACTCACAGCGGCAATAAGCATGACAACAAGCGCAAATACAAATACAAACGAGCCGCCTTTTTTCTTTTTACGTTGTTTATTTCTTGCCTGCTTGGCTTCCTTCTCCGCAAGGCGTTTCTTACGGTTCAGTCTTTCCGCCTTCAGTTCTTCTATTTCACGATGTCTTGCCGCCTGACTGCTTTCCTTGCTCTTTCGTACGGATTGTCCGCATCTGTCGCAAAACCTCATGCCTTCTTTAAGTTGTCTGCCGCAATTTTTGCAGTACATAAAACCCCTCCGAATTATTAATTTGGCTGTTTTTATTATTATACTATATATTGTGTGCAAATGCAAGATATTTTTGTAATTTTATTACATATAGATTACAAAAAGGCACATTATCTCGAAATATTTGTAACTAAATTGCAATTTTTCTTGTCATAATGAGGTATACATACTGTAAAGCCTGCTATAAATTCCGCCCTTCTCAATCAATTCGCGGTGCGAACCCTGTTCTTCTATTCCATTTTCCGTAAGAACGAGAATTATATTTGCATTGCGTATTGTTGTAAGACGATGCGCGATAGTAAATACTGTTCTGCCTTTTGACAGCTGTTCAAGCGATTCCTGCACCACTCTTTCGCTTTCGTTGTCAAGCGCGGACGTCGCCTCGTCAAGAATAAGCACGGGCGGATTTTTCAGAAATACTCTCGCAATGCTTATTCTTTGCTTCTGACCGCCGGACAGCTTGACGCCGCGTTCGCCAACATACGTGTCATAGCCGTTTTCAAGCGCCGAAATAAATTCATGGGCGCCGGCTTTTTTCGCCGCGTCTATAACATCCTCGCGTTTTGCATTTTGCATACCGTATGAAATGTTTTCATAAACTGTGCCGGAGAACAGATATACATCCTGCTGCACAACGCCTATCGCGTTACGGAGTGATTTCAGTGTAACGTCCCTTATATCCGCGCCGTCGATAGTTATTCTGCCTTCCGTGACATCATAAAAACGCGGTATCAGATTGCAAAGCGTTGTTTTGCCGCCGCCGGACGGGCCGACAAGCGCGACACTGTCCCCCTTCTTTATATCAATATTAATACCGGAAAGCACTTCCGTGTTCGCGTCATCCTGATAATGAAATCCTACATTCTCAAATTTAATATTACCCTGAACATCATTGAGTTCTTTCGCGTCTTCTTTTTCCGTTATATCAGAAGGCGCGTCCATAATTTCAAGAAAACGTTCAATACCTGTCATACCGCGCTGGAACTGCTCTGTAAACTGAATAATAGTTCTCAGCGTCGCAAGCAGCGTGCTTACATACAACAAATACGCAGTAAGATCACCCGCTGTGATTTTACCGTTTATCATAAATATCGAGCCGACAACCACAACAATAAGATACATCAAGCCCTCAAATGCTCTGTTTGATGTCTGAAATCCCGCCATAAATAAGTATCCGAGTTTTTTCGTGTCAAGAAATTTCTCATTTCCCTTTTCAAACCTTTTTGCCTCGGTCTCCTCATTGGCAAACGACTTGACAACCCTTATTCCAAGCAAAGAATCCTCCACCTGCGAATTAATTTCTCCAATCTGATTACGTTGCATTTTGAATGCTTTTCTCATACGCGTGTTGAAGAATTTGACAAACAAAAAAACAAGCGGAAGTATCGCGAAAATTATAACTGTCAGCGGGATATTGACACCGCACAGCACAATAAACGAAACGATGATTTTGAGTCCGGCGATAAAAAATTCCTCCGGACAGTGATGCGCAAATTCCGTTATATCAAACAAGTCGCTTGTAATTCTCGCCATAATCTGACCGACCTTGTGTTCCGCGTAATACGCGTGTGACAACGTCTGCAAATGCGCGAACAAATCACGACGCATATCAGTTTCAATTTTCGCGCCCATAATATGTCCTGTATCCGCCATATAAAAATTGGCGGCGGAATCTATAATCCTGAGTATGAGATAAAACAGACCTATTTTCAGAATAATCTCAACCGTAAGTCCGGCTATATTGTTTATACCCATATTTGTTATGTAACGCACAAGCATAGGAAACACAAGCTCGCATACTGTTGTCAGCGACGCGCATATTAAATCAAGTATGAGTATCCATTTATACTTTTTGAAATACGGGACAAATCTCTTTATAAGATAGCTCATTTTCATTTGTTTTTCTTCTTTTTGCATTATATCGCCTCCGACTTTCTACTTAAAATATAACACATTAGATATTTTATACTAACAAATTTCCAAAGTCAATACAAAATTATAAGGTATTGCTATTGAAATGACAAGTCTTTTGATATATAATATTATAGCTGCAATATGAAAGGAGAAGATTTCATGGATAAAATAAAAGAAAACAAAATGGGAGTTATGCCCATTAATAAATTACTTATAACAATGTCGCTTCCAATGGTTATTTCAATGCTTGTTCAGGCGCTGTATAACATTGTTGACAGTGTGTTCGTGTCAAGACTTTCCGAAGACGCCCTGACCGCTGTTTCTATGGCGTTTCCGATGCAGAATCTTATGATTTCCGTCGCGTCCGGACTTGGTGTTGGTATGAATGCCCTGCTTTCACGTTCGCTTGGAGAAAAGAAATTCAAAGCGGCAAACAAAGCAGCCTCAAACGGTCTGTTCCTTGAGGTACTGGGTTACGCGCTGTTCCTTATAATCGGAATTTTTGCAACCAGAATCTTCTTCACGGCGCAAGCGGGTACAGGCGAAATCACAGAGATGGGCGTATCATATATGCGTATTTGCCTTATAATGTCCTTTGGTCTGTTTATGCAATTTGCATTTGAAAGAATGCTCCAGTCAACAGGACGTACATTCTATACAATGATTACACAGGCTACCGGCGCTGTTATAAATATGATTCTCGACCCTATATTTATTTTCGGATATTTCGGAATACCTAAAATGGGAGTAGCCGGCGCCGCTATCGCGACTGTAACGGGACAGATTATCGCGGCAATACTCGCGCTTATATTCAATTTGAAGAAAAATTCCGACGTAAGCCTTGAAATCAAGGGTTTCAGACCGGAAAAGAAATACATACTCACAATACTTTCTGTTGGTGTTCCTTCTATTATAATGGCATCTGTCGGCTCCGTTATGACATTCGGAATGAATAAAATACTTATTGTATTCTCATCAACCGCAGTCGCGGTATTCGGTGTTTATTTCAAGCTTAACAGCTTCATATTCATGCCGGTATTCGGACTGAATAACGGCATGGTTCCGATAGTTTCATATAACTATGGCGCTAAAAACAAGAAAAGAATGACAAAAACAATAAAATTTGCAATTATATATGCTGTCGCAATGACGTTTATAGGTATTGCCTTGTTCCAGCTTATACCGGACGTACTGCTGAGATTGTTTGACGCCTCAGACCATATGCTTGAAATCGGTGTTCCGGCGCTTCGTATAATAAGCCTTAGTTTCGCGTTCGCCGGCGTATGTATTGTTCTGTCAACATGCTTTCAGGCTCTTGGAAAAGGTTTTTTAAGTATGTTTGTATCAATAGCGCGTCAGCTTATTGTGCTTCTTCCGTCAGCGTATATACTTGCAAAAATAGGAGGAATACACGCGGTATGGTGGTCATATAACATTGCGGAAATTATTTCGCTTACTTTGAGTCTGATATTCTTCAGACGTCTTTATGTAAAAATTATCAAACCTCTCGAAAACGCGCCGCTGCCAACCGATGTAAAATAAAATCAATCAAACGGGGCTTGTTTCATGATTTTCAAATGACAATGCGCGCAAAAGTCTTAAAAACAGCAAAAATCTCTTGATTATTGGACCTGAAAAGCCATTTTCAAGAGATTTTTTTATGCGATATTTTTGAGCGGAATTAATTTTGATACATCAATTTTATTTAAAATTAATTTCCGTTTTATCGGTATACGGTTTATATCCTTTGTCCCATACATAAACCGTAGCTGACGGATAATCAAGTCCCTGCAAGTCATATTCCGCGGTTAATTCATCTGTAAGCTCCATGAAGTCAGCCTTTTTCAGTATTCCGTAATCATCCCTGAACGCGACGATAAGCATTACATCGTTCTTATCCGCTATTTGTCCGTTCTCGTCTGTGATTACGGACGAATCGATATTTACAATCAATTTTCCGTCTTGAACCGTCACATAAACATCAGACGTTCTCGCGCTCGGTGTTGGACTCAGTGCCGGCTCCGATGTTGAGTCCGGACTTGGCGTTGGACTTTGGGTTGGCTCCGGCGTCAGACT
>CAZWLT010000083.1:0-6401 GCA_964634915.1 uncultured Clostridium sp.
GCAATGATAGAAAGCTCAGTGACTCTTTTCTTATCCATATGCCTTAAATCCTCCTTAAAGTTAATTATTTTAATCTAACGCATTATCATACGCTATTTTCATTAATTCATCAAGTCTTTCATTTTCGCCCGACAGATACAGAAAACCTATCAACGCCTCAAAACCGGTTGCTTTACGGTAATCAGCCATATCAGCGTTTTTCGGCGCTGTATTTGACTTTGCGTTTCTGCCGCGTTTATATACTGCGGTTTCATTCTCGGTCATATGCGGCATAATCGCATCAATACTGTTTGCTTGCGCATGCGCTTTTACGTACTTTACAGTTTGCCTGTGCAATTTATTTGCCGGCATATTTTCATGTTCTTCAATAACTCTTGTACGCACAAAAATCTCGTACACACTGTCACCTATATACGCAAGCGCGAGAGGCGAAAACTGCGATGGTTTTTTATTTGTCAGCATCATTCGGTATAGCTCCATTTTACACCCATTGGCGTATCCTTTAATACAATGTTCATTTCCTTCAATTTATCACGGATTGCGTCAGCCTGCGCCCAGTTCTTTTCGGCGCGCGCCTTATTGCGTTTCTCAATTAATTCCTCAATTTCAGCGTCTATCGGCTTTTTATTTGATTTTTGGAATATACCGAGAACATCGCCAAGCTCACGAATAAGAGCGATTGTCTTTGTAACAACGGATTTTGCATTTCTGCTTTCGTTTGAAAGCGCTGTGTTTGAAGCGTATACAATATCAAATATCGCTGCAATCGCGTCCGCGGTATTCAAATCATCGTCCATTGCGTCAATAAATTTCCGCTTACATTCATCAAGTTTTTTGCTGTATTCCTTTTCAGTATCGTTAAGCTCTCTTTCCTCGCTGTTTTCAAGCAGGAATTCAAGGTTATCTATACATGTATAAACACGTTCAACTGCCGATTTTGCCTGTTCCATAAGTGTATCGGAAAAGTTAATCGGATTTCTGTAGTGAGCGGACAGCATAAAGAACCGGATAACCTCGCCGTCATAATTCTTCAGTATATCACGCACGGTGAAGAAGTTGCCAAGCGACTTACTCATTTTCTGATTATTTATATTTATATAGCCATTGTGCATCCAATAATTCGCAAACGGCTTACCATTCGCGCATTCGCTCTGCGCGATTTCATTCTCGTGATGAGGGAAAATAAGATCCTGTCCGCCCGAATGAATATCTATAGTTTCGCCAAGGAATTTATTAACCATGGCGCTGCACTCAATATGCCAGCCGGGTCTTCCCATTCCCCATGGGCTTTCCCATGCAGGCTCGTCCTCTTTCCGCTTTTTCCACAGCGCAAAGTCCATTGCGTCTTGTTTTTCATCGCCAACTTCAATTCTTGCGCCGGCTTCAAGCTCCTCAAGCGGCTGCTTTGAAAGTTTGCCGTACTCTTTGAACTTCTTTGTTGAAAAATAAACATTTCCGTCCACGTTATACGCGTAACCGTTGTCCTCAAGTTTCTTTATAACGCTTATTATCGCGTCAATATTTTCAGTAGCCTTAGGGTGGATTGTCGCCTTTTTAACTCCAATCGCCTCTGCGTCCTTGAAATACTCGGCAATAAATTTTTCACCAAGCTCCTTTACCGTTATACCCTCTTCATTGGCGCGCTTTATCATCTTATCGTCTATATCCGTGAAATTCTGTACAAATTTTACATTATATCCCAAATATTCAAGATAACGACGCATTGTATCAAACACAATAAACGGTCTTGCATTTCCGATATGGAAATAGTCATACACTGTAGGTCCGCACGAATACATCTTGACTTCATTCTTATCTATAGGGACAAATTCCTGTTTTTGTCTTGTCAGAGTGTTATATATCCTCATTAACATTACTTCCTTTTTTCTTCTTTATACCATATATAAGCAATTATATCGCAAATCACAGAAAAATACAACTGTTATTTCAAAAAATACTTAATATTTATTTTTCATTTTTTAATCAAAAAAGTTCAGACGCTTTTAAAATGCTTCTGAACTTTTTATTTATATAAAGACTGTTTTAAGGTATTTTACATACCGGGTATAAACAATCTGCTGCCGGCAACCAATTTATCATCTTCCGTCATTTTATTGAATTTCATAATTTCCTTCTGCGGCACTGCGTATCGCTTTGAAACTTCCCACAGGTTATCGCCTTTCTGAACAAAATAAACAACTATTCCCTTTTTGTCACAGTTCTCCGGTTTTTCTGTTACCACATCATTTATAATCTCAATTTTTCTCCTGCGAATTATATTTGCGTTAAGCGCGAGTATACAACGCAGTTCAATCTCACCTGCCATATTCAGATTATATGCGGTATGCTTCACTTCTGCTTTGATTTCGGGAATAAGGTCATCGTCCATACTTTCACAGTCAAGAAGGCAGCTGAACGGAATATCTTTTTTCATACTGTATACAGGGCTTTCATTGCTGTCTGTCAGATAAAGAATATACGTTTCTATCTTTCCCTCTGCCAGCAGTTTGCCATTTTGAAGCTGTGTTTTTGTTATACACGGACGCGTTACCACATCATAGACCGCTGATATTGACGGCGCTCCTGATTTCATTTCTACCATTTCACGGATTGTATTCTGCGATGACGGACATGAAACGATTTCCTCCAGTTCAACCGACTCTTTAAGGAGCTGTGTTTTCATAAACGGCTCATAGCAATCACATATCATGTCAACCGACACATTCTCCGTTGCCTTTATTTGTGCCGAAACCGTTATATCCATATCGACAACTCTATTGTCGCCGTCGCCATCCTCCTTTACCTCATAACGTATGTCCGATATCATATAATCGATATCGCATATGGTTTCGTCACCGGCATCATCACAATCAAAAACTTCTGTAAAAGGGATTTCAGATTCAACAAACTGAATATTACACTCCTCGTCAGTATACAGAATTGACACATTGACAGCGCCCTTTACGACAATCTTGCCCGGCACTGTTTTATATTCAGTATCCATTACCTTTGCGTCAATTTTAAGCAATTCATTAACTGCCGCGCGATTTGTCGGAATTTCAATGCTTTCTTTCATCGAAAATTCATTTTCACAAAGACCAACGCAATTTTGCAATTTTACATTTTCTTTCATTATCTCAGCGTCCTCACAGTCTGAGGTCTCAACCGCAATCTCCACATTCTTTTCGGATACAACTTCATAATCAATTCCGCAAATAACCTTTACACGCAGTTTTCGGCTGTTTATAAGCGAGAATTCCGCCCTGTCCACATTTGCTGTCACAACCGCTGTCATGCCTTCGTCAATATCCTGACTGTCCACATTTTGAGCAAAATCAAATGACGTGACTATACTTTTTATTTTTTCTTTATCACTGTCAGGTATGTACAAAATTTTCAAATCAACTCTGCCGCCAACAGCCATTTTGCTGTCTGAAACTGTTTTTGAGGTTACGCATGATGACGCGTCAAGCTGCAAAATTTTTAATATATCCGGTTTTACATCAGGAACAATTATATCCTCATTAACAAGCGCCTGTGTGTTTCCCTTGCAGCTTACCTGATTTACAGTTACATTTTCTTTAACTAATTCCATAATTTTATCCTCCATAAACAATAAAAATCTCATAGTTAATACTATGAGATTTTTTATGAATTATGATTAAATTATGCTTTTTTTATAATTTCCTTCCACTTTTCATATGCCGCGTCCCACGCCTCATTATCCTGCGGCTCATATGCGGCAATATCAAAGGAATTTTTGACAACCTTTCTGCCCTCGTTGATATCTTTAATTGCGCCCATTGCCATTGCCTGTACGATTACATTACCAATACTTGTTGCCTCAACAGGACCGGCGCTTACAACTCTCTTTGTTGCATTTGCGGTAAACTGACAAATCATCTTATCCTTTATGCCGCCTCCGACAATGTTTACCACGTTATACTTATTGCCTGTAACATTCTCCATACCTTCAACTGTCTGACGATATTTAAACGCAAGACTCTGCGCTATACATCTTACAACTTCGCCCTTTGTTTGAGGAACTTTCTGACCTGTCTTTGCACAGTATTCCTTTATACGTTTCGGCATATTACCCGGTGTCTGGAATGCAGGATAATCAGGGTCAATCAGACTTGCGAAAGGCTCTGCGGCATTTGCCTGCTGTTCAAGCTCATCAAAGCTCAGAAGCTCGCCTTCTCTGTCCCACTGACGTCTTGATTCCTGAATAAGCCAAAGACCCATTATATTTTTAAGGAAACGGATTGTCTTGTTCACACCGCCCTCGTTTGTAAAGTTATATTCAAACGCGCCGTCTGTTGTGTTAGGCTTATCAAGCTCAACACCCATAAGCGACCATGTGCCCGATGATATGTAAATAAAATCTTTCTGGTCAACAACAGGAACCGAGGCAACCGCGCTTCCTGTATCGTGTGAAGCAACCGCAACAACAGGCACCTCCGCAATACCAAGCTCTTCGGCAAGCTCCGGTTTAACCTTACCGACAATTTCGCCGGGGAAAATTACATCTGTAAGAATATCTGTCGGAATTCCCATTTTATTTAGCATGTCGTATGACCATTCATATTTTTCACTGTTATAGAACTGTGTTGTTGACGCGTTTGTATATTCTGTTTTCTTAACGCCTGTAAGGAAGAAATTGAACAAGTCAGGCATCATAAGCATTGTCTTTGCATTTTTAAGCGCGCTGTCACCCGAAAGCTTCGCGGCAAGCAGCTGATAAAGCGTATTGAACCAGTTAAACGCAATACCGGTTTCCTTAAATATTTCCTTCTTTGGCACAAGTTTAAACGCCTCGTCATACATGCCCTCTGTTCTTGTATCGCGATAGTGATACGGATTGCCGAGCAGTTTATCATTTTCGTCAAGCAAGCCGTAGTCAACCGCCCATGTGTCTATACCGATACAGTCAATATCCCTGTCACCTGAATTTGCGCACTTTAGTATACCCTGCTTAATTTCAAAAAACAGTCTGAGCACGTCCCAGTGCAAATCGCCGTTAATATTAACAGGGTCATTTGAGAAACGATGTTTTTCCTCTAAAGTAATCTTTTCCCCGTCAAACACGGCAAGCATCGCGCGTCCTGATGACGCGCCAAAGTCAAAGGCTAAAAACTTATATGTTTTTCCCATAATTGTTACCTCTTTCTTGTTATATTTTTAATATATTTATTCTATCATAAGTGCAATAATATGTCAATATTATACAATAGCCAATTTACAAAAAACATATAAATTAAAGCCGGTTTTTGACAGTAAATACCCGCAAAAAAACCTCCGAAGCAAATCGGAGGTTTTTCTATTCGGTTTAAATCAGAACAGCTTCTGCGAATCGTAGTTATCAAGAGTATTTCTGATATTTGAAAGTCTTGTGTCGATATCAACATAACCATTCTCGTCATATGCGCTTGTGGCTCTCAGCATTACCGGTGTATACCAAGCTTTTTCATCAAGGTCTACAAAGTAATATGTCTGAGGTGTTACTTCTGTGCCGTCGGCAGCTTCAAGAAGCGCCTCCTGTCTGTCAATAATCTGATTGAACATTGAGCAGAATTCAGCTCTTGTCATAACTCTGTCAGGCTCAAATTCTGTATCACTGATACCCTGCATATAACCATAAGCATTCATAATTTCGATATACGGCTTATACTGGCTGTCCGCAATATCTTCAAATGATGTTTCTGTTGTCTCTGAAAGATTAAGACCATATGCAACAAGTTTCGCGACTTCGCCTCTTGTTACAGGACCGCAGTATACTTCATCAACACCGTCAAACGCGCCTGTGCTTGCAATATAAGCAAGACCTCTTTCATACCATGTACCGGCATGAGCCGCTATATTATCGGTTACAGGATATGAAACATCCTTTGTGTCATACTTCTGATCAATCATTCTCATGACCATTGCCGCAACCTGCTCTCTTGTAACGCTGTCATTCGGAGCCATACGGATTTCAACATTCCATGCGCCTGATTCGTTGCCTTCCTCATCAGTCACAGAAACTCTTTCGATAAGATCCGGCTCATAACCGAAGATATACGCGTATCCGACACCCTTAAGGTCGATAGGCTTACCTGTCGGAACAGGCTCCAATGTCGGTTCAGGCGTAACAACCGGCTCTTCTGTCGGCTCCGGAGTTTCCTCAACCTCCGCCTTGGCAACAGCTGTATCTGCCTGCCAGATAATTCTGCCCGCGCCGTTGATTGTAAGCGTATCTGTATGGAGCTGACCGTAAAGAGTACCTGAGTCAACTACCTTTGAATCAGCGTTCGGTACGCATACAATGCCCGTTACCTCAGTCTGACCGCCGCTGATTGTGAACGAGCTTGCGTTGGATTCAATATTTCCGGTAAAAGTCGTAGCTCCGCTGATTTCAAGCG
>CAZWLT010000084.1:0-6313 GCA_964634915.1 uncultured Clostridium sp.
CAAAAGGAATTTTGTATATAGCGGATGTATAAAAATCAAATATTTGTAAATAATCGGAAGGCGGTAACATTGTACAGGCGGTGCATTGTGCCGCCTTTTATAGAGCTATGTCACAAAAACTTAATAATATTATGTAATTTAGTGTAATTTTTTCGGTTGACGGACAAGGATAAAAATGGTATAATGACAGATGTAGTTACTGAAAAATAAACTTAGATTGCCGGAGGAATGAAGTGAAAGTGAAATTTAATGTGAAAAAATATTTTCAGGTTCTCGGCGTGTCGCTTGCGGTGATAATAGCTGTGGCGGCGGTATGCATGGGATTTGATTTTACAGGCTCAAACGAAACCGATATTGTGGATAATACCTCGACGGTTGAAGCCATTGACGGAAAAATAAATGTTTTGCTTATGGGTACGGACGTTGAAGGACTCCGTACAGACGCCATAATGCTTGCAAGTATAGACCTTGACAGTAAAATTGTAAATGTGCTGACTATTCCGCGTGATACAAAAATGTATATCGGAAACCGCTATCAGAAGATAAACGCGGCGCACGCGTTTACGGATAAAGACGGAAAAATCGGCGGTCCGACAGCGACGTGCGAGGCTGTCACAAGGCTGACAGGCATACCGATTAACTACTATGTTGATTTTTCGTTTGACGCGGTCGCTCATGTTATAAACGAGCTTGGACCGATTGAATTTGAAATACCCGACCTTTACGGCGACGGAGTGGGCATGGTATATGACGACCCTGTGCAGAGCCTTCATATAAACCTTCCGCCGGGCAAATACGGAGACGGCGCGGACTGCGACTATCCCGGACTTAACGGTCAGCAGGCGGTATGGCTGATGCGTTACAGACATGGAAACAAAGATCCGGAAACCGGAACTTTTAAGGGATATACTAACGGGGATAAGGACAGAATTGAAATGCAGCAGAAATTCCTTAAAGCTGTAATGGACCAGAAGATAAACGCCGGACTTATTCTGAAAATTCCGTCAATATTCAAGGAAGTCAGTTCGGAAATAAAAACAAATTTCACAGTCAGCGATGTTATAAAGTATTCAAAGTATATCACAAGCTTTTCAAGCGCGAGCGTCAATTCTTACGCGCTTCCGGGCGAATATTCGGAGGACTCGTCAAATGGCGATGTATGGATTCCGGATATGGAGGCGATAAGAGAGATGACGCAGAGCGTATTCGGATATGACGCAAGTAATATAACAACAGGAAATCCGGACGATCCGGACAGCAGTGAAGATGATATAGATTCAGATTACGAATCAAGCGGCAGTTCATCGTACGGCGGCGGCTCATCATCAAAGAGCTCATCGCAGGGAAACAGCTCAAATTCTTATAAAAACTCAAACGGAAGCTCATCGTACGGCGGCTCATCGGAGCAGACAAGCGAGTATTACTCGTCGGGCGGCTCAACCGGCAGCGGTTCATCATCGGATGAAGAATCAGACGTAGACTCGTCATCCGATAAATCGACATCTTCTTACGGCAGCGGAATTTCTGTTTCTGAATACAGTGGCGACATTGACGAAGTTGACAATTAATAAATTTTTATTGAGAAATGTCTTGAAATTTTTGGACATATGTGATATAATATTTATTAAAGATGAATATACTATATTCAGAAAGAGTGGGTTTACCCACTCTTTCCTTTGTATTTGTATTCGATTGAGAAAAACAGGGAGGAAATATGGCTAATAAAACAGAGATTAAGGCTCTTGAAATCGGCGAAGCTACAGCCAAAAAACAAAACGTGTATATTGTGGATGTCACGTACAAAAAAGAGGACGATACGTATTCGCTTTGTTATTACATCGATAAAGAGGGCGGAGTCGGCATAGACGAATGTGAAGCCTTTTCAAAAGCGGTTGAGGAAGCGCTTGACGCGGAGGATTTTATTGAAAATAATTATACGCTTGAAGTGTCGTCGCCCGGAGCGGACAGAAAACTTACAAAAGAGCGTGAGTTTTTGTATTATATCGGCAGAGAGGTTGATGTCAAGCTGTATAAGGCTTATGACGGTATGAAAGAGTTTACCGGTGTGCTTAGGGATTATAAGGACGATACGGCATTCATTGACGTGAACGGAAATATTATGGAAATACCTGCCAAATCGGCAGTTTATATAAGATTATCATTCAAGTTTTAGAGAGGAAGATTAAACAAAAATGGAAAAGGGATTATTTGAGGTTTTAACTGAAATTTGCGAGGAAAAAGGCATAAGCGCGGAAGTGCTTCTTGACGCTCTCGAGGCTGCTTTGGTTGCGGCATACAAGAAGAATTTTAATTCTTCACAGAATGTTGAAGTTGTGATTGACAGGGAAAAGGGAGATGTAAAGGTATATGCGCAGAAGGAAGTCGTTGACCTTGTGTTTGAAGAAACAGAACAAATTTCTCTTGATGACGCAAGAAAAATTAACGGCAGCTGCAATGTGGGCGATATTGTAAATATTGAAGTTACGCCAAGGGACTTTGGCAGAATAAGCGCAATGACCGCAAAACAGGTTGTTACACAGAGAATAAGAGAAGCTGAAAGAGGAATGATTTACAGCGAATACACGGAAAAGACAAATGATATTGTAACAGGAATAATTGAAAGAATTGAACGCGGGAACGTATTTGTTGACATCGGTAAGATTGAGGCCATACTTCCTGAAAGGGAACAGCCGGCAAATGAAACATACGAAGTCGGACAGATGATAAAGTGCTATGTAAGCGAAGTGAGAAGCGGCGCAAGAGGCACGCAGATAATTCTTTCAAGAACGCATCCCGGACTTGTCAAGAAACTTTTTGAAACGGAAGTGCCTGAAATTGAGGAGGGCATTGTTGAAATAAAGAATATCGCGCGCGAGGGCGGTTCAAGAACAAAGATTGCCGTTTATTCGAATGATCCCAACGTGGACGCGCAGGGCGCGTGTATCGGACCAAGAGGTATCAGAGTGCAGAACATCGGTGACGAGCTTAAAAACGAAAAAATCGATATAGTAAAGTGGAGCGAAGACCCTGCCGAATTTATCGCGGCAAGTCTTAGCCCGGCAAAGGTTGTTTCAACTGAAATCAACGAGGAAGAAAAGAGCGCGCATGTAACTGTGCCTGAGCATCAGCTGTCGCTTGCGATTGGCAAGTCAGGACAGAATGTTCGTCTGGCAGCCAGACTTACCGGCTGGAAGATTGACATAAGCGCAAATGAAAACTAATACGTAAAAGGGGAATACAAAATGAAACACATACCGCAAAGGATGTGTATCGCGTGCAGAAAGATGTATCCGCAAAATGAGCTTATCAGAATTGTGCATGATAATAAAACCGGCGAGGTAATGCTTGATATGAATAAAAGGCTTTTCGGACGAGGCGCCTATATATGCAGAAACGCCGAATGTGTAAAGAACGCGGAGAAAAAAAGAGGGATAGAGCGTCATTTCAAATGTGCTGTCCCAAAGGAACTATATAAGGCTGCGGGGGAATTAATTTGAACGGGAAATTTCTTGGAATGCTCGGTCTTGCAAAGCGGGCGGGCAAAGTGATTACAGGCGAGGATAAATGCTCCAAAGCTGTTAAGACAAATACCGCAAGGCTTGTTATAATAGCATGTGACGCGTCCTTGAATACAAAGAAATCAATAATTAATTCATGTAGATATTACAATGTGAAATACACAGAAGCCGCAACAAAAGCGGAGCTGGGTAAATACACCGGCGCCGAGAGCCGCGCTGTAGTTTCCGTGAATGACGACAATTTTGCGAAAGCAATTTTAGATAAATTAAACTAATCCCTCAGGGACATGGAGAAAGGGTGAAGCTGATATGGCAGATACAATAAAACTTGGAGAGGTTTCAAAAAATCTTAAAATAACAAATAAGGATATAATAGCAAAGCTTGCGGAATATGGTGTGGAGCTTAAAAGCTCGGCAAGCGCTGTTAATGATGAGATAATCGCTCTTATTCTTGATATCTATACACAGGCTAACATTGCTTCGGAAGATGAGATTCTTGAACTTCGCGACGCCGCGCTGAAGAAACAGAGTAACGCGGCAAAACAGGCGGAAAAGGCGGAAGAAGAAGTCAGGAAAGAGGAAAAGGTCGAGAGCAAAACAGTAACCGAGAAAAAGGAAAAGGCTGAAAGCAAAACAGAAATTGAGAAAAAGGCTGAAAGCAAAACAGTAATTAATAAGGAAGAAAAAACAGAAAGTAAAGCAGAAGAAAAGAAGGCGGCAAAGCCAAGACAGGATAAGCAGAAGAAAAAGGTCGCAAAAAAGCAGACCGGTCAGAAAATTGACCTAAGCAATATTGACCGCTCAAATACAGACGAAGAGTTTATTGTCAAGACGAAAGAAAGAAAACGTCATGTTGACACGCGTCAGTCTACGGTAGAGCTTGACACAATCGAGTCGCGCGAACGTATCGAAGATATGGTGTCTGACAATATAAAGATGGATAAAAAGGGCGGAAAGGTTAAGAATAAGAGGGGCGGTAAAAACCGCCGTGAAAAGGAAAACGCAAAGAAAGAACGTCCTAAGCATGAAATAAAGGCAAAGGTAATAACAGAGGTGGAGATACCCGAAACAATCCTTGTCGGTGAATTTGCCTCAAAAATGGGCAAAACGGCGGCAGAGGTTGTAAAGAAGCTGATGATGCTTGGCGTTATGGCAACGCAGAATCAGGCAATCGACTTTGAAACAGCGCAGCTTATCGGTGATGATTTCGGTATTGAAGTCAAGCGGGAGATTGTGCTTACAAAGGAAGATATGCTTATGATTGAAACAGAGCATGAGGATAAGGAGGAAGAACTTGTTCCTCGTCCTCCGGTGGTTGTTGTAATGGGTCACGTTGACCACGGCAAGACATCGCTTCTTGACGCGATACGTCATACAAGCGTGACGGATACGGAAGCCGGCGGTATCACACAGCATATCGGCGCGTACAGCGTTAAGCTGAATGACAGAGTTATAACATTCCTTGACACACCGGGTCATGAAGCATTCACAACAATGAGAGCGCGCGGCGCGCAGGTAACAGACGTCGCGATTCTTGTAGTTGCCGCTGATGACGGTATCATGCCGCAGACAATCGAGGCAATTAACCATGCAAAGGCAGCCGGTGTAACAATCGTGGTCGCAATCAATAAGATAGATAAAGAGGGCGCAAATGTTGAAAGGGTAAAGCAGGCGCTTGTCGAATATGATCTTGTTCCGGAGGAATGGGGCGGCGACACAGTCTGCGTTGAAATTTCAGCTAAAAAACGTATTAACATAGACGGACTTCTTGAAATGGTGCTTCTTGTTGCTGATATGCAGGATTTAAAAGCCAATCCGAACAGAGATGCTCAAGGTACGGTAATCGAGGCGCAGATTGATAAGGGACGCGGTCCTGTCGCGACTGTGCTTGTACAGAACGGCACGCTGAAGGTTGGTGATTTTGTAATCGCCGGAACAGCTGTCGGAAGAATCCGCGCAATGATAAATGACAAGGGCAGACGCGTAAAGACGGCAGCTCCGTCAACTCCTGTCGAGCTTCTCGGTCTTTCAGAGGCGCCGTCAGGCGGCGACACATTCATGGTTGTAAACAATGAAAAACTTGCCCGCGAGGTTGCGGCTCAGAGAAAACAGGAAATGCAGGAAACAAAGTTTAATCAGGTAGTAAAGGTATCGCTCGATAACCTGTTCAGTCAGATTGACGAGGGTAACATGAAGGAACTGCCTATTATCGTAAAGGCTGACGTGCAGGGCAGCGTTGAGGCTGTCAAGCAGTCGCTTGAAAAACTTACAAATGATGAAGTAAGAGTAAAGGTAATTCATGGCGGTGTCGGCGCTGTTAATGAGTCTGACGTAATGCTTGCAAACGCGTCAAACGCTATTATTGTAGGCTTTAACGTAAGACCTGACGCCGGCGCTGTCGCGTCAGCTAAGCAGCAGGAGGTAGATATCAGACTTTACAGAGTTATCTATCAGGCAATCGAGGAAATCGAGGCGGCTATGAAGGGTATGCTTGACCCTGAATATAAGGAAGTTGTAATCGGATACGCGGAAGTGCGTCAGACTTTCAAGGTTTCAAGTGTCGGTACAATCGCCGGCTGTTATGTAACACAGGGTAAAATTCAGCGTAATGCCGATATACGTATTGTACGTAACGGTATCGTAGTGCATGAGGGCAAGATTGACTCGCTTAAACGCTTCAAGGACGACGCGAAGGAAGTCGCTGAAAACTTTGAGTGCGGTCTTGGTGTTGAAAACTTCAATGACATCAAGGAAGGCGATACAATCGAGTGCTTTGTAATGGAAGAAATAGAAAG